>JAESRM010000079.1 GCA_016764635.1 Planctomycetota bacterium | reverse complement strand
GGGCCAGTAGGGAACATGAGAGCACGATAAGAGGAGAATCAAGGCGGTGCACACGATCCCGAGTAGCGAGCTCGCGGGCAATTTTAGCGCGATGCAGGAGATCATCTGTGGGCGGTGCGAGGGTTAGATGCGCACCAAACCCACGCGGCCTTCGCCTAGTAGGTCGATGAGTTCGTGGGCCAGGGTTTCGTCGATGTTGACGGAGGATCTTGAGTGGGTGCGTACGCGTCGCAGTTTGCCGTCGCCGCCGGTGACTTGGATGAACAGGGGGCGCGGGCCCTTGTGGTTGGCGAGGATGTCCTGGAGCGGGTCGAGCAGGGGCTGGTCGGGCGGGGAGAGTTGGATGGAGAGGCCGCCTTGGAAGTGTTCGAGCGCGCCGCCCAGGGGCAGGATGCGTTCGACGATCAGGGCGGGTTCCTCGCCGGAGTCTTCGATTTTCGCCATGCAGAGCACGACCTCGCCGTTTTCGATGATGTCCTTGAACTCGAGGTAGGTGCGTGGGAAGACCGTGACGCCGATGGAACCGTGCAGGTCTTCCAGGCGGAAGCGGCACATCTTTTGACCGGCCATGCGACCGGATTTGACCATGAGTTCGGCCTTTTGCAGGATCAGGCCGGCGATGCGGACTTCGGCGCCGCCCGATAATTTGCCTAGGTCCGGAATGGGGGAGCTGGAGATGAGTGACACCATGCCGGCGCGTTCCTCGAGCGGGTGGCCGGTCAGGTAGTAACCGAGCACCTCGTATTCCAGGCCCAGGGTGTCCAGGCGATTGAGCGCTTTGGAGTCGTCGATGCCGTCGCTGATGCCGGTGGCGGAAGTTTCGGGCTCGGCGTCGCCGAAGACCTCGAACATGGACATTTGGCCCGTTCGGCGGCTTTCCGCCTGCAGGGAGCCGTCGCTCATGGCGCCTTCGAGGCTGGCTAGAACCGCGCCGCGGTTGTGGCCACCGGTGTCGAAGCAGCCGGCTTTGATGAAGGCTTCCCAGGCGATCTTACCCACCTTGCTGGGGTCGACTTCGCTGCACAGGGTGTGCAGGTCGAGCGGTTGATCCGAGGCTTGCAGCTTTTTGCGGCCTTCCACGATGGCGTCGGCGGAGCGTTGACCCATGCCTTTGAGAGCACCCAATCCGAAGCGGATGGAGTCCTCTTCTTCGGGCAGGAAGTCCCACACGGATTCTTCCACGGTGGGGGGSAGGATGCGMANNCGSGNCTYTTNTTGCAGTCGTCCARGAAGTTCTTCACCTTGTCCGAGTCGCCCATCTCRCASGAGAAGTTGGCGGCCAGGTAGGCGGTGCGGAAGTTGGCYTTGAGGAARGCCGTTTGGTACGTGATCACGGCGTAGGCGACCGTGTGGGACTTGTTGAAGCCATAACCACCGAATTTGATCACGATGTCCCAGACCTCTTCGGCGACCTCGCGAACACAACCGTTGGCCACGGCGCCTTCCACGAATTGCGAGGAGAACTTCTGCATGATCTCGGGCTTCTTCTTGCCCATGGCCTTGCGCAGGTTGTCGGCGTCGTTGAGCGAGAAGCCTCCCAGCTCCACGGACACCAGCATGATCTGCTCCTGGTAAACCAGGCAGCCATAGGTGCCGGAGAGGATCTTCTCCACGCTTTCGTGGGGGTAAACAACCTTCTCGATGCCGTGCTTTCGATCGCAGAACATGTCCACCATGCCCGACTCGAGCGGGCCCGGTCGGTACAAAGCCAAGACGGCCGCGATGTCCTCGAAGCAGTCGGGCTTGAGGCGGTTGAGCAGCTTGCGCATGCCTTCCGACTCCAACTGGAACACGCCCAGGGTGTCCCCGTGCATGAGTAGGTCGTAGGTGGCCGGGTCGCCCTCTGGCAGGTTCTCCAGGTCCGGGGGCGTGTCGCCCATGGCGGCGATGTTCTTGAGGGTCTTGTCGAGAATGGTCAGGGTGCGAAGCCCCAAGTAGTCCATCTTCAAGAGGCCCAATTCTTCCAGCTGCGGCGCGGAGTACTGGGTCGTGATGTCGTCCCCGTTGCGACCCAGGGGCACGAACTCGTTGGTGGGGCGGGGGGTGATGACCACGCCCGCCGCGTGGGTGGACACGTGGCGCGCCATGCCTTCCAAGGCTACTGAGAAGTTGAATAGCTCCTCGAATTCCGGACCCTGGGCCCGAAAGAGTTGCAGGTCCTCGTCGGTTTCCATGGCCTTGCCCAGGGTGGGCGCGCCAGGACCGGAGGGGATTTTCTTGGCGATGCGGTCCACATCGCGCAGGGGGATGTCCAGCACGCGGCCCACGTCGCGCACCACCGTGCGCGAGGCCATGGTGCCGAAGGTCACGATCTGCGTGACGTTTTCGCGGCCGTACTTTTCACGCGTGTATTCGATGACCGATTCGCGACCGTCCTTGCAGAAGTCGATATCGATGTCGGGCATGGAAACCCGGCTCGAGTTGAGGAAACGTTCGAAGAGCAGGTCGTACTTGAGCGGGCAAACGCGCGTGATGTCCAGCAGGTAAGCCACGATCGAGCCCGCCGCAGAACCGCGTCCAGGGCCCACGGGGATGTTCTGGTCCCGGGCCCAGCGGATCAGGTCCCAAACGATCAGGAAGTAGCTTACGAAGCCTAATTCCTTGATGACACTGAGCTCGTGGGCCAGGCGCGCGCGGGCCTTGGTTTGGTCCCCCCGGTACATTTTGGGCAGACTTTCGTAGAGCAGGCGATCGATCAGGTCATCCGGGGTTTCTCCGGTCTCGCTCTCGAACTCCGGCATGTGGTACGTGCCGAATTCGATGTTCAAATCGATTTGGTCGGCCACGTCCATGGTGGCGGTGACGCTCTCGGGCAGGTCCCGGAACATGTGTCCCATTTCCTCGCGCGTCTTGAAGTACAGGCTGTCCGTGTCAAAACGGAAGCGCTTTTCGTCATCGCGTTTGGCGCCCGTGTTGATGCAAAGGAGAATGTCCTGGGTGTGGCAATCCTCGTGGCGCAGGTAGTGAATGTCGTTGGTGGCGACCAGGGGAATGTTGGTTTGCTTGTGCAAGCGGAACAGGCACTCGTTGGCCTTGTCCTGGATGTCGATGCCGTTGCGTTGCAGTTCCAACCAGAAGTGATCGGGTCCGAAGAGGTCGCGCAAGCGTGCGGCCACTGCGGCAGCTTCCGCTTCTTTGTCCTGCAGGAACAGTTGGTTGAGCTCGCTGCCCAAGCAACCCGACAAGCACGTGATGCCTTCCGCGTGTTGCGAGAGCAAGTCCATGTCGATGCGCGGCCGCACGGAATAGCCATTGACGAAAGCCTCTGACGAAAGCTTCATCAGGTTCTTGTAACCCTGCTGGTTGCGCGCGAGCAGGGTCAGGTGGCTGTAACCATTGCCACGCTTCTTCGAGTGGTTCTGGTGCATCGACTGCTTGGCGATGTACACCTCGCAGCCGATCAGCGGTTTGACGTTGCCCGCCGTGCACTTCTGATACAGTTCGATCGCGCCGTACATGTTGCCGTGGTCGGTCAGGGCCAATGCGTGCTGATTGTCCTCCTGACAAGCTTTTACCAGGTGGCTGATGCGGTTGGCACCATCCAGCAAGCTGTACTCCGAGTGGACGTGGAGGTGGGCGAATTCGGGACCGGCCATTATTGACGAAGGAGTAAGGAGAGCAGGCTTTTCTGGGTATGCAGGCGGTTTGCGGCTTGTTCGATGATCAAGCTACGCGGGCCGTCGAGCACGCGATCGGAGACTTCCAGGTTGCGCCGGATTGGCATGGGGTGCATGAGTCGCGCGTTGTCGCCGAGCTCCATGATGCGATCGTCCACACACCAACCCGTCGTGCGTGAACTTTGGTGGGCGGAGAGACTGGGTTGCCCGTAGCTCTCAAGGCCCCACCAAGAACGCGCGTAGATGACGTGCGTGTCTTCGGCAGCGTCGTTCAGGTTGAGCCCGGTTTCCAATCGGCTACCCTGGGTTTGCGCCAAGCTGTTGGCTTGCTCCATGACGTCCGCGTCCAAGTCGTAGCCGGTCGGATGGGCGATGTTGACGTGCATGCCGGAGCGCAGGGCAGCCATCAGAATCGAGTGCACCACCGCCGGGCTGGAAGGGGTGGGGGACTGGGTCCAAGCGATGGTCAGTTTCTTGCCCTTGAGCTCGCCTAGGGTTTCGCGCAGTGTCAAAAGATCCGCGAGCGCCTGCAAGGGGTGCCAAAGAGCGCTCTCCATATTGATCACGGGAACGCGCGAGTGCTGCATCCAGGAACGAATCTGTTCGTCCTTGCGATCCACGGCCCAGGACTTGCCAAGCAGTGCCGGGCGAATCGCCATGGCACCCACGTAACAAGAGAGTGCTGCGGCGGCGTCTTTGATGTGCTCGGGCGCCACGCCATCCATGGTGCGATTTTCACGAGCTTCGAGCTCCCAGAAATCCGAGGCCGCGTTGAGGTTGACGGTGTGTCCACCGAGCTGGTGCATGGCGACCTCGAGCGAGGTGCGCGTGCGCAGCGAGGGGCGGAAGAACAACAGCCCTACGGTTTGGCCGGCGAGGTCGGTCCGTGAGACCCCGCGCTTGAGGCGCGCGGCCAGGTCCAAAACGTCTTCGATTTGGCGGTCGTTGAGGTCGTCGAGGCGGTGAAAGTGCCTGATGGCTTGCCCGGTGGTTCCTGCGTGATCCATAGTGCTCAAAAGGGGTGCGCCCGCGCTCCCGGAGTGGGGGCGCAGTCTGGCTCCTAGGGTACTCCTTGGCAGGCCTTCAAAAAATGCCAGCGAGGCCAATTCTGGTGGGGAAGGGCAGGGGATGCCAGGGGGCCCGGCCGCCGGGAACGGGCAAGAATTTCGAAGTTCGTGAAAAACTGTTCGGAGGTTGCTTGACAGACCCCCGAAACACCTTTACAACCTGCCGCTCAAGCACCCGTGGCTCAACTGGATAGAGCACCTGACTACGGATCAGGAGGTTACAGGTTCGAATCCTGTCGGGTGTACCACCCCCACGCTGGACCCGCGCGGGAGACCTTCGCGGCAGCCATTTTTGGCAGGCAAATAGGTTTTCTCGGGCTCGGCGATGGTCGCCAACCGGAGCCGGAAACCTTACTGGTTTTTCAATCGGATCGCTGACCATGATGATCCCTGATAACCCGGACCGTTTTTCGTCGAACTCCAGCCCTGAGGACCCCCTAAAAGGTCCTTCGAGCTCGGCACCCCGCGCCGCTTCCAGCGAAGCCGCCCCGGGGACCGAGAGCCTGGAGCAAGAGGCGCTAGACCACTACTTCATGGGCTTGGCCCTGGCCGAGGCGCATAGCGCTGAGAGGCTGGATGAAGTGCCCATCGGGGCCGTCCTTGTTCTAAATGGCAAGGTTTTGGCCCGTGGGCACAACCAAACCCGCTGGCGCCGCGATCCCTGCGCCCACGCCGAACTGCGCGCCATCCAGCGCGCGACCCAGGCCAGCGGGGACCTTCGATTGCCCGGAGCTGTGGTCTACACCACCGTGGAGCCCTGCTTCATGTGYGCCGGMGCCCTKRKMCAYGCCCGCGTGGMRCGCGTGGTSTGGGGGGTAAGAGACGAGAAATTCGGAGGTTGTGTGTCTTTGGGCCATGTTTTGGACCATCCTGACGCCAACCATCAGGTCAAATACACGGAAGGGGTTCGAGCCGATGAGGCCGCGAACCTTCTCCGATCGTTCTTTAAAAGCAAACGCAAAGCAGCACGCGAGAAGCGGTCCCAGGACCGTTCCTAGGCGCTGTTTGGTGATAGGAGCCTCGATTTGGGTCTTGAACTCGAGTTAGGCTTCGCAGGTACCCTCAAGAATCCCGTCTGGGTATTCGATAGGGAACCAACCCCCCAAGGTGAGGTGTCAGAGCGGCTTAATGAGCTAGTTTCGAAAACTAGAGTGTGGGCAACTGCACCGGGGGTTCAAATCCCTCCCTCACCGCCACCCTTACCGCCTATACAAATAGGCAGCGTTTGTTTATATAATCGTGCAATCCCCGTTTCGGCGGGGAGAACAACAGGAGAGATGTCTGAGTGGCTTAAGGAGCACGCTTGGAAAGCGTGTGTGTGGGTAACTGCACCGAGGGTTCAAATCCCTCTCTCTCCGCCACCCCAACCCCGGGC
>JAESRM010000308.1 GCA_016764635.1 Planctomycetota bacterium | reverse complement strand
GCGGGAGGGGCAAGCCTTTGATTCCTTGGGAATCGAGACCTGCTCCGGGTCGCGCTTATTTGGCTTCGCTTTCGGAGGCTTCGCCTTCCGCTGCTTCGTCGAGGACTTCGACGGAGAGGACCTTCATTTCGAAGGTGACGGATTGGCCGGCCAGGGGGTGGTTGGCGTCGAGGGAAACAGCATCGGCGCTGACCTCGATGACTTTGGCTTCCATCATTTCGGCTTCGGCGTTTTCGATGGGGTTGCCATCTTCGTCGCCGGGTTCGATTTCGATTTCGATCCAGTCGCCGGATACGATTTCAGCGTCAGCGGGGAAGCTGTCGCGGGGCACGGAGATCAGGCCGTCGGGGTTGTAGTCGCCGTAGGCTTCGCCTTCGGGCAGGGTCACGCTGAATTCGAAACCGCGCTCTTGGCCGAAAAGGTTGGCTTCGATGGTCTCGGGCAGGTCGCCTTGACCGTGCACGTATTCCATGGGGCCGTCATCGGCACTGGTTTCAACCACTTCGCCTTTGGCGTCGCGCAGGGTGTATTCGAGGAGAACGAGCAGTCCGTCTTGGATTTTCACGGTGAGATTCTGTGGGTCCTAGGGGGGAGGAAGGGCGCTATTGCACATTGCGCTGGCTCCCTAGGAAAGGGCCAGCYCGGATTTTTGCTCGATGGAGTGGGCTTCTGGCGCGCGAAATTCAATACGGGTCGTTTTTTGGGCCTGTTGAGGGGGCACAGGCAGCAAGCTGGATGGCGGGGGCTTCCTGCTTCTTCACCGCTGCTAGGAGCGTTCCAGGTAGGTTTGGCTTCTCAGAGCGCGTTCGTAGCGCGCCAGGAATAGGGCGGAGTCTTCGTAGCCCATGCGATCTTCTTCCAAAGCCTTTTCCACGTGGCGGCGCAGGGTGCGCAGCAGGTCCTCCTCGAAATACTCCACGTAGGAGAGCAGTTCCTTGACCTTTTCGCCGCTGACCACGTGGGTCAGCTTGGGCCGGCCGCGGGAGTCCAGGTCCACGTGCACCACGTTCGTATCGCCGAAYAGGTTGTGCATGTCGCCCAGRATTTCCTGGTAGGCGCCGACYAGGAAGAAGCCCATGTAGTACGGCTGWTCCTTTTTCACCGAGTGCACTTCCAGGATGGATTTGTGGCCGCGGTCGCCGATGAAGCGCGCGAGTTTTCCGTCCGAGTCGCAGGTCAGGTCGGCCAGYACGGCYTTGCGTGWGGGCTGCTCYTGCAAGCGATGCACGGGCATGATGGGGAAGAGCTGATCGATGGCCCAGGCGTCGGGCAAGGAYTGGAAGATGGARAAGTTGATGAAGTACATGTCGGCCATGGCTTCTTCCAAGTGATCCATTTCCTCGGGCATGGAATCCTGGGCCAAGCCCACCTCGAGCACRTCGCGCAGGGTCTTCCAGTAACACTTTTCCATCAGGGCGCGCTGGGGCAGGGTCATGTGCCCTGTCCGGAAGAGGGTCAGAGCCCGTTCGCGCAGCTCGTTGGCATCGTGATAGCGCGACTGGTAATTGCTCGCATCGATGCCTTGCATGCCCTCTTGCATGAAGGTCACCGTGTCGTCCAATTTCTCGTCGCAAGTCCATTCCGTTTCATCCGGATTGGAGAGGGACGTGACTCCTACGACCTCGCCGATGAGCACCGCATGTTGCGCGACCACCGCCCGACCGGACTCGGAAAGGATCGTCGGTTCCGGAATGCCGTTCTTGTCGCAACAGTCGAATAGGGCCCAAACCACGTCGTCTGCGTACTCTTGCAAGGAGTAGTTTCGCGAGGAGTCCGTGTCGGTTTTGGAGCCGTCGTAATCCACGCCCAAACCCCCGCCCACATCGAAGAAACGGATTTTGACGCCCATTGAGTGCAGGCCGACGAGCACCTGGGTGGACTCGTTCATGGCCTGCTTGATCGAGCGAATGTGAGAGATCTGACTGCCGATGTGGAAGTGAAGCAATTGCAGGCAATCGAGCAGGCCGTGTTCGCGCAGCAGGTTGACCGTGTGCACGATTTCTTCGGAGGTCAATCCGAATTTGGAACGGTCGCCCACGGAGTCCTGCCAGCGGCCGGAGCTGCGGAAGGTGAGTTTGCAACGCACGCCGATGACCGGGCGGATGCCCAAGGCCTTGTGGGCGTCGATGACGGTCTGCACCTCGGTGAACTTCTCGATCACGATGATGGGGGTGATGCCAATCTGCGACGAGAGGATGGCCATCTCCACGTACTCGCGATCCTTGTATCCGTTGCAGATCAGCAAGGAGCCTTCGCCCGCCTGCAGTGCAATGCCGGCGATCAATTCGGGTTTGCTGCCGACTTCCAAGCCCATGCCGTACTGGCGACCCTCTTCGAGTAAGGCTTCGGTGACCAAGCGGTCCTGGTTGACCTTGATGGGGTAGATGCCGCGGTAGGCTGCGGCGTATCCGAATTCCTCACGAGCGTGGTCGAAGACCCCGGACATGCGCCGCACGCGACTGCGCAGGATGCCGTCGAAACGGATCAGCACGGGCGCTTGCACGCCGCGCGCTTGGATTTGCCCCACAAGCTCGAATAGGTCGATGGAGCCGCCTTCGGGTCCTTCCGGAGTGACGACCACGTTGCCGTTGTCACCCACATGGAAGTAGTCATCGCCCCAGTCGGCTACGTGGTAGAGGCGGGCGCTTTCGGCGGGGCTCCAGTCGGTCATGGAATAGGGGGGGCGGGGCTCGGGCGGAGAATCGACCAGGACGGGCACCCGGTCGTGGGCGGGAGTATAGCAGCGCGGGGGCGGGGAGCAGCCCGCCCGGGGCCATGGAACCTGCTGCTTTGCCGTAAATCGGTGCTTCCGGATGAGAAGTCCCGTGCCACCGGCTCCCAGGGTCGTTATCTTGCCTGCCATGACACGCATCCAGTTCGCCACTTCGTTCTCTGCCCTTCTTAAGGGCGCATCCTCGCTCCTGATCGTTGCCCCCAAGTCCGTGCTCGAAAAGGGCGAGTTCTTGGACCAACTGCCCGAGGAGATCATGCGCTTGTCCGTGGATTTGATCCAGGACCTGAAGCCCGGGGACATGGGCGCCGCAGCAGGTACCTTGACTGGAGCCCAGCCGCGCAAGCTGGCCGTGGGCATGCTGCCCGACAACCTGTCGCGCTACAACGCACCCAGCCGCGCCGGCGCCATCTTCAACGTGGTGGCTCAATCGAGCACCGGTCGCAGCGGTTCCGCCGCCATCCTGCTTTGCTTGGATGACCCGGAGCACTACGCCGCCGCCGCAGCCGCCATCGCGCGCGCCTTGCCCCTGTACAGTGCCAAGACCGGCAAGAAGGAGAAAGCGAGCCTGAAGATCATGGCCATCGACTCCGACGAGCAGCTCATCAAAGCCAGCTCCGTAGTGAAGTCGCGCGTCGAGAACGTGCGCGAGGTCGCGCGCCTGGTCGACATGACCCCCGAGGAACTGAACCCGGCCACCTTCCAGAAGGAAGCTTGGAAGCTGGTGCGCGGAATGGAAGGCGTCACCAAGACSGCCATYACCGGCGCCAAACTTYTGACCGCAGGCCTGGGCGGCATCCACGCCGTGGGCCGCACCGCTCCCGAGCAACCGCGCTTGCTCGTGTTGAGCTACAAGCCCAAGGGCAAAGCGAAAGGGCCGCATGTGGCTTTGGTCGGTAAGGGCATCACCTACGACACGGGCGGATTGTCCCTCAAGGTCGGCGGTTCCATGTCCGGCATGAAGTCCGATATGGGTGGCGCTGCAGCCGTGCTCGGAGCCTTTCTCGAAATCGTGCAAACCGGCGTCAAGCGGCGCGTGACCGCGCTCATCTGCTTGGCCGAAAACTCGATTGGCCCCGATGCTTACCGTTTGGACGACATCCTCAAGATGCACTCCGGCAAGACCGTGGAGATCAACAACACGGATGCGGAAGGCCGTTTGGTTTTGGGTGATGGCGTGAGTTACGCCGCGCGCAAACTCAAGGCTGACATCGTTGTGGACGCCGCGACCCTGACCGGCGCGCAACTCGTGGCCACCGGCAAGATGCACGCATCCCTGGTCAGCAACGATCARGAGYTGGAGGACCARYTGGTCGCCGCAGGTCGCSTGAGCGCSAACYTGGTGCACCCCATGCCCTTCGCKCCCGAGCTCTACCGCAAGGAATTCGCCAGCCAAGTTGCTGACATGCGCAACTCGGTCGCCGACCGCATGAACGCGCAGGTTTCCTGCGCTGCTCAATTTGTGTACAGCCACATGGCCGACACGAAAGCCAAATGGGCCCACGTGGACCTGGCTGGACCGGCCTTCGTCAAGGGCCGTGGCACAGGCTTCGGAGCAGGCCTCCTGGCCCAGTTCGTCCGCGACCTGTAGGCGGGGCCGTTGTACGGTGTCTGACACCAACCGCTATACGGAGTCAGACACCGTATAGCGGTTGGCATTGGTTCTGATTCTTGTGAATTCTTTGCATTCGGAAGCGAATGGAAGCCGTTGACGGTCCGGGTAGCTCGATGCCGTACAATCTTTCCATGCTCAACGCCCTATATACGCTCAACTGGAATGGCCTCGCACTGGCGGCCATCGATTGGTCCCAGTGGCAGGGTTGGCACTTGTGGATTCTGATCGGTTTCGCCATCATAATTTTGGAGATGCTGACTTCCGGTTTCGTCCTGGGCTGCGTTGCGCTTGGAGCATTCGCCGCAGCCGCTGTGGACGCATTTGGCTTCCATGGCATCGACACACAACTGTGGACGGTCACCCTGGTGACCTTCGCTTCCTTACTGTTGCTTCGCCCGTTCGTTCTGCGCATGAGTCGCGGCACAGACGTAGATTCCAACATCGAGCGCTTCGTGGGTGACGAGATACGTATTGTTGAATCCGATCCGACGGACAACGTTGCCCTAGCCAAGTTGGGCGGCGAAATGTGGCGCATCCAATCCCAGGATGGGCGCAGCTTCCAAGTGGGGGACCGCGCCATCGTCATGGGCGTGGATGGCAACAAGCTCATCGTGGAGCCCCTCGAAGCGCCCCTTCCCACCGAATAACCCCCCCCGTACACCCATTCACCAAGGAACTCTCCCCATGCTACATCCCGCTATTATCATCGCCCTAATCGTGCTCGCCTTAGTGATCTTGATGGGCCTGCTCGGTCTCAAAACCGTGCAGCAAGCCAACATCATTCTGGTCGAGCGTTTCGGGCGCTATCACCGCACCCTGTACCCGGGCATCAACATCCTGTGGCCGATCATCGACAAGTGTCGCGCCTTGGATTGGCGCGTGGTCACCGAAGGCTATGACGGCCAACCCGTGATCTCCTACATCAAGCGCAAGACCGTGGACTTGCGTGAGCAAGTGCTCGACTTTCCGCAGCAGCAGGTCATCACCAAGGACAACGTGGTCATCGGCGTGAACGGCCTTTTGTATTACCAAATCACCGACCCCAACCGTGCGGTCTATGAGATCGCGAACCTGCCCATCGCCCTCGAGAAACTCGCTCAAACCACCCYGCGTAACATCATCGGTGACTTGGATTTGGACTCGACCTTGACCTCGCGCGATGAGATCAATGGCAAGATGCGCAAGGTGCTCGACGACGCTTCCGACAAGTGGGGAGTGAAGGTCAACCGGGTCGAGCTGCAAGACATCTCGCCGCCCGAATCCGTGCGCGAGGCCATGGAAAAGCAGATGACCGCCGAGCGTGATCGTCGTGCGACCATCCTCGAAGCCCAGGGTGTCAAAGAATCCAAAATCCTGCGCGCCGAAGGCGAGCGTGGTGCGGATATCGCCCGCGCGGAAGGTCAACGTCGGGCCGCTATCCTGGGAGCCGAAGGTGAGGCTACCGCCCGCATATCGGTGGCTGAGGGCGAAGCCAATGCCATTCGCTTGGTCAACGAAGCTCTGGCTGGTACCAAAATGGACGGCGCCGAGTACCGCATCGCCGTGCGTTACCTGGAGACCCTGGGCGAGATCGGTACCAACAGCGAAGGCAGTAAGACCGTCTTCCTGCCCTTCGAGTCCAGCGCCGCACTCGGCGGGTTGGGTGCGATCCAAGAGATGCTCAAGGGCAAGTCCTAGAGCATTCGTGTTGGACACCTAACGGAGAAGGGCGCGTGCTTGTGGCACGC
>JAESRM010000192.1 GCA_016764635.1 Planctomycetota bacterium | reverse complement strand
CGGCGACTCCGGAACAGAAGCTCGCGGTTCGAATTGCTAATGGGCGCCAGGGGTAATTCACTGACCGGAACTATTGTGGATGGACGAGGTCAGCCGGTCCCCTTTGCTTGGGTGGCCATTGGAACCGATGAGGACTCTCGTGAATCGATCTCCGGCACTCTGCAAATCCCCGGAGATGCCCAACGCTCAAAAGTCATGGACTTGGAGGGCATCCTCTTGCGGGCCGACGCTTCCGGGCGCTTCGCAACCCATGAGGTACCCTCGGGATTCGTTCTGATCGTTGCCCGCGAGTCGGGTCGCAATGCATCCCTCGTCGGAACCCACCACTACTGGCAAACCGCCGGCCTGAAAGCAGACATTCAGGTAATCCTGTATCGGGGCGCAACAGTGTTTGGGGTGGTCAAGGACTCGACGGGCAAACCCATCCCCCATTTAACGGTTGAGGTTGAGTGGGAAGGGCTTCCCGAGCTTGGGCAGTTTGAGGACGACCTGGGCCCCTTTGTGAGCGACCGCTTTGTGACCACGAACGAACAGGGCGAATACGCGATCGAGGGCCTACTTGCCGGAGACGTGGACCTGCAATTGACCGGCCAGCGCCGCCGCCTCAATCGCACAGAAACGATCCTCATCTCAGGCCAGCGCTTTCGCTGGGATCCTGTGGTGAAAAGGATCGCATCCCTAGAGGTACAACTCAGCGACGAACAAGGCCGCAAGCTGGAGGGATGGGGCATCGAAGCCTCCGGCACACGAAGGGACCGCAACGACGGGATATCCAGATACCTCACCACTGACGTTCACGGCAAACGAATCCTCCGTCACTTGGACCCCAACGAGACCTACATGATACGCCTGTTCGCCCCCCTAGCGAACGAGGTCTTCGCCCGCCGCCCAATCACAATTCGAACGGACGTAAGAGGCGATCAAGGCATCCTCCAAATAGTGCTAACCAACGACGAAATGTCCGGCCAAAAAACAAAGTAGCAGAACCACCCCTCTGATGACAAAGCGTGCTCCACATCCATTCCTCGGGTGACGAGATGCAGCACATCACTCCTCGCAGACGCCTTGTAAGCGGGTGATGCGGTTAGCGGCCGTCTTGCACGTGGTGGGCTAGGCGGAAGGCTAATTCTAAGGCTTGCTGGTAGTTGAGGCGCGGGTCGCAGGCGGTTTGGTAGCGGGTTTGCAGGGTGCTCTCAATGGGGCCGGCGGTGCCGCCGATGCATTCGGTGACGTCGGCGGGGGTGACTTCCACGTGCAGGCCGCCGAGGTAGGAGTCGGTGGCTTCGTGCACGGCTAGGGTGCGTTCGAATTCTAGGGCGATGGTTTCGAAGGAGCGGGTTTTTAGGCCGCTGGGTGTGGTGCTGGTGTTGCCGTGCATGGGGTCGCAGACCCACAGGACGGGGTGGCCCTTCATGGCTTCGATCCAGGTGGGCAGGTGATCGCCCACGCCGTCGGCACCCAGGCGCGTGATGAAAGTCAGGCGGCCGGGTTCGTCGTTTGGGTTGAGTGCGCGGGCCAGGTCGACGACTTCGCCGCGGCTGGCGCTGGGGCCGAGTTTGACGGCGATCGGGTTGCGAATGCCCCGGAAGAACTCCACGTGGGCGCCGTCCAGGGAACGTGTGCGGTCGCCAATCCAGGGGAAGTGCGTGGACAGGTCGTAGGAACCGGTGCGGCCGGGGACGGGKCGCGAAAGGGCTTGYTCRAAGTCCAAGTGCAGGCCTTCGTGACTCGAGAAGACSGYGGCTTGGCTGGGRTCYTTTGCGGTCACK
Organism: Planctomycetota bacterium; assembly: GCA_016764635.1. Classification (GTDB taxonomy): domain Bacteria; phylum Planctomycetota; class UBA1135; order UBA1135; genus NORP259. Next base: position 4,306 of record JAESRM010000192.1, on the reverse strand, counting down.
CCGCCAAGGGAGCGCACCATGCTCAAACCGTCGGCCAGGTTTTGCGTCATGCGCTTGTATTCGGCGCGGCGCTCGGGCGTCAAGCCGGCGGCGGTCAGGAAGGACAGGTCCCAACGGTCCAATTCGCGCAGGTCCGTGAAGCCACCTTCGACCAGGGCGCGCACGAAGTTCAAGGTCATGGCGGAGTGGTAGTAGCACTCCAGCATGTGGTCGGGGTTCGGCCTGCGCGCTTCTTCCGTAAACTCGAGCCGGTTGATCAGGTCGCCGAAGTAGCTGGGCAAGGTTTGGCTGACGCCATCGACCGTGCGTGTTTCCGTGGGCTTCGAACGCGGCTTGGCGTACTGGCCAGCAAAGCGTCCCACGCGCACGACCGGGCAGCGCAGGCCATGGGTCAACACCAACGACATCTGCAACAGGATCTTGAGGCGCTGGGCCACGGGCTCCGACTGGCAATCGGCGATGCGCTCGGCGCAGTCGCCGCCTTGCAGCACAAAGCGCTTGCCCTGCTGGGCTTCCGCGAGCAATTTGCGCAGGCGTTCGATCTCAAACGATGTGACCAGGGGCGGCAAACCCGAAAGCGAGTCCTTGACCTTCTGCAAGCGCCCTCGATCCGCGTAAGTCGGCTGCTGGACGACGCGTTTGTCACGCCAGGAGTCGGGACTCCAGGGTTCGGGGCTCGAAGGAACGGGACACATGGGGGCAGATTCTAGGGGGCTGATGCAGGCCCGTGGGCCACGCTCTAGCTGAGAATCACGTTTTCGGCGGCGATCACCATGTAAAAGCGCCCCACATCGGCCTTGAACTCCTGACCATCCTCGGCCTCGAAGCTGAAGTGGCCCTCCATGGTGCCCCAGTCCGTGCGCAGGGGGCAGTAGCTCGTGTACTCAAACGTCTCGCCCTGTGCCAGCGAGGGCTGCTTCCCCACCACGCCTTCGCCCTGCACGACTTCCCGCTTGGAATCCGCATCTATGATGAGCCATGAACGGGTCTTCAGCTGCATCGACCGATCGCTGTCGTTCGTCATGCGAATGCGGTAGATGAAGATAAAGCGCCCGCGCTCGGGGTCTGATTCCGAGGGCAGGTATTGGGCTGCGGCTTCGATGCGCAACCCTTCGGTCACGGTGTCTGAATTGTTCGTATGCGTCACGGATAGTTCCTAGGTACAGGCAGGATGTTATCCCAAGCAGACCTGCTTCGCGAGTTTCGTTTCTCCCGGGAACTTGCTTGGCACCCTGTCTTGCGTACCATGGGAGCCAAGCCATGCTGCGAACATACCTCCTACTGGCCCTGCTGGGCCTGACCGCGTGCGGATCCCTGCTGAGGCCCAAGGGCGCCCGCAAGGAATTGTCCCCGGACGAGCCCACCCGCCTCCACAATTTCCTGGATGAGGTCTATGCCACAGGCACCGACCGCGCCCGGGTGGAAGCCGCATTGCAGGGGGCCGACATCTCGGTCTCCATGTGGGATTCGCTCGACCCCGAGCAGGTCGACCGCGTGCAGGGCTGGCTGCTGGATTGCAAGCAACGGCTGGACGATGACTTTCAATCGTCACGCACGACCCAGGAATCCCAGCTAGAAAAGGCCGCCGCGCGCCAGTGGATTCGGTGGGAGTTGGCGGATCAGGAATGGAACACCCACCGCATTTTGCTCTCCGACGCGGAGGGTTTGCACCGCTTGCCCGCGCGTTACCTGTGGCAGACCATGCGCCCGGAAGGCTTGCAGGATTGGCTGCGTTATGTGGAGCTGTTGGAAATGCTTCCCGTGTATTTGGGTCAGCTGGAAGCGAGTCTTCGGGACTGCGCCGACCACGGCACGCTACCCGCGAAACAAGTGCTGCGGCGCTCGCGAACCGCATGCCTGAATTGGTTGGCCGCGCGCCCCTTCGCCGCGCTCTCAAGTTCTGAAAGTCCCTGGCTCACCCAGGCGCGCACCGGACTCGACAATGACCTGACCCTGAGCCCCGACGATCGCACCGAATTGCGTGAGTCCATCGATCGCGCCTTGACTCAAAAGGTCGGGCCCGCATACCAACAGCTGGCCGCGGCCCTGGATGAATTGCGCGGAAGGGCACCGTCGGAAGCGGGCGCCTGGGCCCGCAAGGATGGCGCCGCCTGGTACGGATACCGCCTGGGCCGCATCGCAGGCGAGCGAACCGTACCCGACGATTTRCACGAGTGGGGYTTGGCCGARGTGGACCGGYTGCGCAGAAAGCTAGCCGAYGCCTTGCAACAACTCGGTGCGCCGCCGAAGCCGGCAGCATTCCTCAAACGGCTTCGCGAAGGCCAGGATGGCAAACCTGTCGCCGAAGAGATTTGGCTCATGGACGTGGAGGCCAGTCTGGAGGTCGCCTTCCAGCGCTGCCTGCCCCTCTTCCCCCGCGGCCAACTCGCGCCCCTGCCTGTCGTTACTGGGAGCAACCTGGCCACCACGCAAGTGCGGCCCATGCAGTACATGCGCGGCCGCTCCGCGCAATTGCAACTCTTCCCGCGCGTCTGGGAAGGYGTGCCGCGCTCGATGCTCGCCGCCTGGGCCTTCGCMCAAGGCGTGCCGGGCGAGCACCTGCGMRCCCAAACCGTGCAGGCYCAAGARTCSGTTCCGCAATTGCTGCGCACCATGGATTTGCCCTCCGTGCAAGCCGGCTGGAGGCTCTACGCCACGCGCCTGGCCCTGGAGTTTCAAATGTACTCAGGTCCCCAGGACGAACTCGGCCAAATAATGCTGGAGCTTTGGCACGCAGCCGGGCTGGTCATGGACACGGGCCTTCACAGCCAGCAATGGACCCTGGATCGCGCGGAGTCCTACCTCTTGGACAACAGCTGCTTGCGACGCGTAGTCTGCATCCAAACCGCGCGGGACAGCGTGGAACGTCCTGGTTTGCTTTGCGCGGCGACTATTGGGCTCCAACAAATCGTCGACCTGCGCGAGCAGACCGAGTCGCGCATGGGCCCTACTTTCAATCCCAACGCCTTCCACAGGGAACTGCTCGCAAAGAGCGTCTTCCCCATCAAACAGATCCGCGAGGCCATTGCACTTTGGTCCCTGGAGCAACTCTAACGAACCACCATGCCTAGCGAGTATCTGGACAACATCCTCAAGCAGTCCTCCGAGCTAACGGAGCAGACGCGGACCCTTGCAGGTTCGCTGAGCGAAGAGCAGTTGCAATGGAGCCCGGAAGACGGACGCTGGAGCATGGCGCAGCTCTTGGAACACTTGGCGACGACGGCGCAGTTGTATGCCCCGGGACTCGACCGTCTGATCGCCAAAGGCGCGCGCAAAAAAGTCTATAAGGGAGAAGCGTTCGAGCCGACTTGGTTGGGTGGCGGCTTTGCGAAGTACGTGGGCCCGGAGGGCGAGGCCAAGATGAAAGCGCCCAAAAAGTTCCGACCGCGACCGAATGCGGCGCCGGGGTCGCTGGGCAGATTCCTAGAGGAGCAAGCGGCCTTAGACGCGCGTATGCAAGCGAGTTTGGACTTCAACCTACGTCGGTGGAAATTACGCTCACCCGCCTTCATCCTAATGCGCTTCACCCTAGGCGACGCGTTCGCGCTGCTGGTGAATCACGGGCAAAGACACATCAACCAAGCCCAAACGATCCGCGATTTGCCCGAGTTCCCAGGGCAGTAGGCGCGATCACCCCTCCCCTCCTCGCCCGAGGGAGCTACACCACCTCACCGGCGAAAGGAACGCCCCCGCACCCGAAGAAGGAACGCCTCCTCACGGGAGGAAGGCACGTCCCCTCGCCCAAGGAAGAAACGCCGCCTCGCCGGAGGAAGGAACGTGCCGCAGACTATCCATCCACCGGGAGGAACGAGCCGGCTCGGCGCAGCCGGGCTCGCTCGTTCCTCCGTCGGTGGAGGGAGAGTTTGTGGCTCGGTACTTCCGTGCAACTTCTCCGAATCGTCCGCCGGATGCCCACAACTCGACTACTACCCACCCATACGCGGACGCTCCCGAGAAACTATACGGATGAGAGGAGCCACGAATTCCCCCTCCACCTACGCAAGAACGGGCACTCCAGGCTTCGCCTGGAGTACCTGATCTTGCAGGTGGATGGATAATCCGCGGCACCTCTCATCCTCGCGGGATGCGGAGATTCATCTGGGGTAGTTGGGCAAGTGGATAGTTGCCACGAATTCGTGCCCCACCCGAGAGAGGAATATCACCCAACTCGAGAGAGGAACGCCGCCTCGCCACTCTCGTCTACCCCGAGGAAGGAACGTGCCGCAGACTATCCATCCACCGGGAGGAACGAGCCGGCTCGGCGCAGCCGGGCTCGCTCGTTCCTCCGTCGGTGGAGGGAGAGTTT
>JAESRM010000191.1 GCA_016764635.1 Planctomycetota bacterium | reverse complement strand
CCCTTCCTGCGCGGGCAGACGAATRGYCGCMWTCGCCGCSSRYCWMASGKRCWRCSTCMTGCMSKATYWKYSNCCKGCNGMYWNATRRSWNAKSTCSCKGSSYKNGRKCWYTSCGRWKMCRCCTNNGRCSWSYRRYCMGGCSCNTCACYCGCRMCGTGGGCCGCGCMTTCCTGCGKGCSGTCYWYRCTTCCTACACRCGCCGYGCSCGCCWRGCCGGRCAMCTKGASCCGCGCGCCWCMACTYCMCCMCTMAGCCATCCCCCCAAGGCYCACCCMGGCGCCATCAACTTCACCCAGCGCTAAGGACTGATTCGTTTGCTCGTGCACACTCCGATCACCATCTCCGGAACCACCGGCTACACCGGCGCTTTCGTCACGTGCGGTGGCGTACGCCTCAAAGATGTGCGCCCCGAAACCCTTGAGGGCAAAGCCCAACCGGGACTGTACCTCTGCGGCGAAGTGTTAGATCTAGACGGCCCCTGCGGCGGCTTCAACTTGCAGTGGGCTTTTGCTAGCGGATATTGGCAGGCTTGAGACGGGAGTGACGCTTTTCGACAGGGTGCGCCACAAGCCACCGCTCCACCCGATCCGTACCGCTGCCAGAGGAAGGATCTTGCCGCACCCGAGGAAGTTCGTGCCGCAGACTATCTATCCACCGGGAGGCACGGCAAGGGCCAGCGCAGCCGGGCCTGCTCGCGCCTCCGTCGGTGGAGGGAGAGTTTGTGGCTCGGTACTTCCGGATTGCTTCTCCTCGACGCACACCGGTTACGCACCTGCGCCTTGCGCGGACGGTCCGGAGAAATTGTTCGGATGTACGGAGCCACGAATCCTCCCTACGCCACCCCGTCGTGCCGCGGCCTTCTGCTACCGATCCCGAAGACTCACACTGCAACGAGCCTCCCGAGCCGCCCACCAAACTCCACACCGGATCATCCAGCTATCGCAGGCCCGATTTAGTTAAACGCGTGTTCAACGAGGAATGCCTCGGYCCCGCATCGCGGGATCGGAACAACCCGGTGGGTCGTTTAGAAGAGGATCCCTCGCGCACTTTGGCCTACTCACCGAAGTGACACCATTAGAGCCCCGCGTCCATCGCCCTGATTTGTTGCCTGAGTCGACCTTGGGGTTAGGCACAAACGGTTGCCCTAAAGCCTGTTCACCTAAGGATGGCCCCGCAGCCCTCGAAGTGAAGAGCCTGCTCAGAGTCGTACAAGGCTGCACGTAGATCCACTAGATACCAATCTGCTCCGTGGACTTCGGCGCCGCGCAAGTCCGCTCGACAGAAGTTGGCTGTGCGTATCTCCTCGGGGGCGTGCGAGTCGAGACCACTTGAATCGCCTGAGTAGAATCCGGTGATAGAACCCCACAGCGGAGGTTTACCGACCAGCAACCCCTCGCGGGTAGAGCCCCTCTGGAAGGCAACACCCTCGAAATTTACATTGCGAAGATTGGCTCCCGCAAAATTCACGTCGGCCAGCGCCGCACATTCCAGGTCTGCCCCCCATAGCATGGCCCCCGAAAATTGGGCTCCGGTCAAATCGCATCGCCTCAGATTTGCCGAAGGCAGTTTCGCGCCGCGCATCTGCTTGTGTTGGAGCGAACATCCTTCCAGGACTGCGGTACTCAAGTTGCAGCCCTCCAGATCGGTTTCCCTAAGGTTAAGGCCCGCCAAATTGGCTGACGATAGATCAGATCCAGCCAAACAAGCGCCTCGCAACGTCCCCCCGATGAACTGGGTTCCTTGGAAGTTCGCCCCACGAGCTTGCAGACCTGTCATAGCCGGCGCCCTAAGTGTGGCATGCGACAGGTCGGCGCCATCTAGAACAGCCCCACGAAAATGGGCCCTCCAAAAATGGGCTTCGTGCATTTTCGCCCCCGTCAAATCCGCTCCATCAAAACACGAGAAGTGCCCTTTCAGTCGCGCGAAATGAACGCCTCGCAGGTTGGCTCCGCGCAGGTCCACGCTCCGCAGGTTCGAGTCATCCAAATGCAAATTGGCCCATTGAGCGCCAACCAATAAGGCTCCGGTCAAGGTCAGGGGTTCCCCATCCTCAGGGGTCCAGCCGGCCTGCGTCGCATGCAGAATGCTCACGGGGACGCGCAAGCCCTGCATGCTTGGATCGTTCAAGCSTTGCCGCAATGCCGCTTGCGAGTCTAGGTTTCGGTCCAACAAGGCGGCCACCTCGCGCACCAACGCCCAACGGTCCTCAAGCAAATGCATGGTCATCCAATCGCCTTCATCAATGGCCGTCCTCACCCTGTCTGCCGCTAGCAAGGTGCGGACAATTTTAAAGCCCAGCAATTTGGGCATGCGCCCGCCCTCTTGAAACGGCGCAGAAACCAATCCGGCCTCTACCTGCTTGTCGCTCGCATGATCCCAAAAGCCCAGGGAAAACGAGCCCATGTAGCGCGCGCAATCAGGCCCGGGTTCCAAACCGTACAGGAATCCCCTCAGCGCCTGTTTGGGGTCTACCAAGGCCGTATCAGCGGCCATGCGATCTAGGACAGCCACTATGAGTTCGGGACAGCCGGAGGTGAGGTCTGACAGGGAGCTTCCCCGAAGACGCATCAGCACGTCGGCCACTTGCTCCTGGTGGCTGGCCAGTAAGTACTCCAGCACCTCATCGGCACCCCAAGGCGCCATGTCCAGGCCTCCCAAGGTAGGCTCTATCTCGGCATCCTGAGATGTGTAGAGAACCAAGCCGCGTGTGGATGCCAAGCGCAACTCTTCCGGATCGGGCTCATGCAGCACCAAACACCCCGACTTGCCCTGCCGGCCCCAATAGGCCAACGTCGTGGCCTTCCCCATCCCAGCGGGTCCACCCAGTCGAACCGTGCCACGTGCGCCTTCGCGGGTCCAACCCGCCATGGCATCCTCCAGCCGAAGCGCCTCGCCGCCAATAGACTTCTGAACCCTGGGTCGCACAGTGGATGGCTTCATGCTCCATGGGACGAGATCCGCCACGGCGAAGTTCCCTCGGCCATTCCTACGCTGAGCCTGGCCTCCAGGCCGGTCATTTTGGGTCATAAAGCAAGTTTGAGGGCAGATGCTCAGGCCCTGGTGTGGCACCTGCCCGATGAGGCGCTAGGCTATCCGGCTCGGATCCAAGAATCCGGAACGAAAAGCATCTGGGGCTGCCTAAACCCCATGACCCCGAAGGAAGCGAAACATGTCCCGTTTGGAAAAGATCGTCAGCAGTTTATCCCAGCGCATGGGACTCGAAGCAGCTGAACTGCAAGCCTTCTTCGCGAAGGGCGAAGAGGTGACCTACAAGGCTGAAGAGTGGCTCTTCCATGAGTCCTCACCCAAGTCGTGGACCGGTTTGGTCCTGGAAGGTGAAGTAGAGCTTGTTCAAGGCCTGCATGGTTCCAGTCGTCACGTTGCCGTGCTCGGCCCCGGAGCGTTGATTTCCGAGGGCGCCATCCTCGACGAGCATGCGCACTCCATGGGCAGCATGACGCGCGCGGGTGCCATCCTCTGGCAAATCGATCAGGAGGCCATCGCCTCTTACCGCGAATCAAATCCGGAGACCTTCTATCGAATCGTGGCGCGCATCGCGGTTTTGATCAGCGAACGCCTGCGCATGGCTTCGGCCCGCAAGGTCCAAGAGAGCGGCCCCAACGTGGTCGGTCGCATGCGCCTCGAACGGGATTCCTTGGGCGAACGCGAGCTGCCTGAGCACGCTTACTACGGGGTGCAAACCCTGCGCGCCATGGAGAACTTCGCCATCTCCGGCACCTTCGTCAAGGACTTCGACCACTTCGTCTACGGCTTGGCCATGGTCAAGAAGGCCGCAGCCATGGCGAATCAGGAGCTCGGTGAGTTGACCCCCGAACAAGGCAAGGCCATCTGCGACGCCAGCGACGAATTGCTGGCGGGAAAACTGCACGAACAATTTGCCGTGGACATGTTCCAAGGCGGCGCCGGCACGTCGACCAACATGTGCGCCAACGAGGTCATCGCCAACCGTGGCCTGGAGCTGATGGGGCACGAGARAGGTGAGTACAAATACCTACACCCCAACGACCAGGTCAACCGCTCGCAATCGACCAACGACGCGTATCCCACTTCAATCAAGCTCGGCATTTTGCTGTCCATGCATGATCTGCTAGGAGGCATGCGCGAACTGCAATCCTCCCTGGCTAGCAAAGCCGTCGAATTCGCTGACGTGCTCAAGATGGGCCGTACCGAGAACCAGGACGCCGTGCCCATGACCATGGGCCAGGAGTTCTCCGCCTACGCCACCATGGTAGCCAGCGCCATGACCACGCTCGAGCGCGCCGGCGAGGAATTCAAGAACATCAACATGGGTGCCACCGCCATCGGCACAGGCATCAACAGCCCCGCCGGTTACGCCGACCTGGTCACCATCAAGCTCTCCGAGGTCAGCGGCTTCAATCTCAGATTGGCCGACAACCTGGTCGAAGCCACGCAAAACGTGGGTTCCTTCGTGCTCATGTCCGCCAGCATGAAGCTCGCCGCCCTGCAAATTTCCAAGATCTGCAAGGACCTGCGCTGGATGTCCTCCGGCCCGCGCTGCGGCCTGAACGAAATCAACCTGCCCCCCATGCAGCCCGGTTCTTCGATCATGCCCGGCAAGGTCAACCCTGTCATCCCCGAACTCGTCAACCAGATCTGCTTCCAGATCATCGGCTACGACACCGTGGTTTCCATGGCCGCCGAAGCCAGCGAATTCGAACTCTGCATGGCCGAACCGATCATCGCCTACGACCTGTTCCACGGCATGCTCATCCTCCGCAACGCCTGCGTCACCCTCGCAAACCGCTGCATCAAAGGCATCGAAGCCAACCGCGAAGTCTGCGCCGACTACGTCAAAAACTCCATCGGCCTGGTCACCGCCTTGAGCCCCACCCTCGGCTACGAACGCTCCTCCGCCATCGCCAAGGAAGCCCTCAAAACAGGCGCCAGCGTCTACGACCTGGTCCTAGAAAAAGGCTGGCTCAGCGCCGAAGCCCTAGACGACCTACTGCGCCCCGAAAACATGACCGACCCGCGCCGGGTGCGCTAGCCGATTCCCGTATCACTCCACCGGGAGGGAATAGCGGCGCAGGATCAAGTCCTCATCGTTCACAGCCCAAATTTCGGTCTCGTCCGGGGAGAAGGCCCAAGTATCCCTGCGCTGGTAGGTAGCGAGAGCGGACAACTTCCATCGTTATAGGTTCGGGGCCAGCTGTACCCGCGATGGAGTTACGACCCTGCGTCACTCCCGGGGAAGCGCATACCTGCGAAGACCAAGGCCCTCAGAGTAGATTCCCCAGAGTTCCGTTTCGTCGGGGGAGAAGAACCAGTCTCGGCAGGATTTCGTTTTCGGTGCATCCACGATTCGGAGGGTTTGGTCAGCGATGTGATAGAGGGCTATCTCTTCTCGGAAAGTCAAAAGCACCCAGTCCGCTGAAGCCCTGGCTGTGGAATACATCCACGGCTCAGGTAATGCCAGAGCGAGTCCGTTTCCGCCGTCTTGGTCGTACAAGGCCACCATCGGGGTCGTCTGGCTCGAGTACTGTGACCCCTTGTCGGTGACCACCATTTTGCGCCCTCTGAAGGACAAGTGCATGCCGCCAACCTTGTTCCACCAATGCCCATCAGGACGTCGCTTGATCGACGCAAGTACACGACCCTTGGCACTCAAACGAGCCAATTCCACATCGCCAGCCACCCAGCGGCTCCCCTCGTCCAATTCAAAGTGTACGGGGTACCAACTGTACCCGTCATGCAGGGTGATCGATGTTATCGGCTCTCCTCCTTTCGAGTACTGGAAGTGCCCTGAACGATCCCCATCCAAGTTCATGTGGATCTGGCCCTGCATGTCGATTGTCAGCTGAATACCACCCTTACCCCAGCTTTCCTTGTGGGATGGAAAAGGGCAAACGAAAAGCTCATCCCCCGTTGAGTCAAAACCGTGCCACAACTCCGTTTCTCCGTCCTGAATGAAGATGCGTCCCAAATGATCCACCCAGCTACGGTAGCCACTCTCCAGGGTGCCCACCTTGTACGCGTTCCCGAATACTTTGTCCGGGACACCTGAAAGTGAAACAGAATACAGCGCACGATCTGTTGCGCCCCACACCGAACCATTGGGCGC
>JAESRM010000190.1 GCA_016764635.1 Planctomycetota bacterium | reverse complement strand
AGGGAATTAATTGCTCTACAAGCTGCTTCGGGTCTCTCCCCCGCCACCTACATCGGCCTGCCCCCTTGGTTCGTTTCGTGCGAAGACGGACAGTAGCGAAGGTGGACTCCATCGGAGTCGTCGTTTGAATGTGCTTCCAATGCTCCGCAGGAAAACTGTAGAAGGCCAGCATATCGTCCCTGTCCTTGGCCAGGCACGTTGCAGCTCGGGGATACTTGCCCCGGTACTTGGTGAGGCGAAGCGACTTGTCGATGAGCACTGGCCGGCGATTCAGCGCGTAGCGCAGGCCCTCGTGGTAGAGAAAGCCATCAGTGGGGAACGGCTTCAGCAGCTCATCGGTGAGGGTTATTTATTTTTCGTGTCTAGAAGCGAACTACCAGCCCCAGGTGCCTGGCCCGCGCCAAACACTTGTAAACTCTCGCTCAAGCCATAACTTCTCACATGCACATCAACCCCTGTTCACTTTTTTTTGGCGCGTTCTGTTGCTTCGCGAGAGGTTTTGGCTGCGTGTTGTTTCTCGGTAAGCAATTGCAGGTTGCGAACCGTATCTGAGCCACCGTCAACCAGCGGAACTTTGTGGTCGACCTCCTTTCCTTTCGGAACCTTGGTTAATCCTTCCTTTTTCAGAAAACGTTCTACGACCTTTGGGTCCCGCTTTTGCTTTTTCTTTGCCATGATCAGTCCAGGTGGTTCTTGGTGGTGCCGATAAGACGGACTGTCCCGATGGTAAACTGCGTTATCGAGGAAATCAACATCAGGTTGGATCAGACTCCGTTGCAGTCCGGTGTCAAGGGACGCCCATTCGGTTCCACCCTCTGAGGCGAAAAGTCCGGTGTAGGGCATTTGGCCGGGGTGACGTGCTCCCCAAGAACAGGGCCAGGTATAATGTGATTGTTCGCGCTTAGAACCTGTTGGGAGGTCAGTGCGTCCGCGGATCCAGTTTATCACGAGCATTTAAGGGGCTGAATCGGCTAATGCGGCTCCCAGACGTCGGTTTCGCCGCATTCTGCTGGCTACACCAGAAGCCTCGCTTTGACGGGCTATGGACGCCCGGTTACGAGAAGGTATTGACCTGACCTGGGAGGCTTGTCCCGGTGCTGACGTGTTCCCATTCTTCTGGCTACGAGCCGACTATAGCCTCGCGGGGTTTGAGGTAGGTCTAGATGCTCTCAGCAAGCCGCTATACTCTCCGTATGCGCAGCGCCAATTGGCCATAGCGCCTGAACGGAGAGCCCGAGAATCATGAAATCTAGCAAGAAACTCACGCAAGACGGCGTTGTGACGCACGTATTCGATACTTGCGTATGGATCACGCTAGCAAACCACATCCAACACCGCTCCCTCGCTCACAACATTCTTCGACGGAATGAAATTGGAGAACTCCACTTTGCCGCTCCTGAGGTGGTGCGTGATGAGTTCAGTGCGGGCATAGGAAAGCAGGTGAAGAGGGCAAAGGCACAGGCGACCGAAGCTGCCGATACACTCACTTGGCTCGTCGATGCAGCCATCCGACATATATGGTCGTTTGAAGACGACGGTCCAAAAATAACGGAATCTCACCGCGACTCTCTGACCGAGATTTTGTCGGCCATCAAGTTGATGGAAAGCGACCCGCTCGAGAGCTATATCATGAGAGCTATCGAGAGAGACTTTGAGCCAATTCCATGCCTCAAAGGAGATTCTACCCTCATTGGAAAGCAGGCGATTGAGGGAAGGGCTCCTTTTATTTCCAAGAGCGCCTCTATCGCCGATGCACGAATCCTCTTCTCAATCCTGCGGTTCGCAAAAAAACATGCTGGGCGTGAGTTCCACTTCTACACGCTTAATACTGTCGACTTTGGTTGCCCCGAGGATAACAGGAACCCACACCCAGATATTGCATCTCTGCTACGAACTGTCCCCAACGTCACATATCACGGGAAGCTCGCAGACATCTACGGGTTGAAGCAAGATGAGGACGCTCTTATTGCGTCAGAGCGAGCCTTCGAAGACGAGCAAATCGAGGGGCAATGGCGCTACGATGCGTGCCAGAGATGTCAGGGTGAAGTTGGCTTCGAGTCGGTCGTTTGCGCGAGCTGTGGTTGCTCCGCCGACTGTGAGTTATCGTCCGATGAGTGTACCCTACGCCCTTTTCGGACTGGTTATCTGATTGACTTACACCACTATGGAACAGGCAGGGACTATCGACTTGAGTGCGAGCACTGTGACAGGAAGACGTTCGAGGTAGAGCGTCGCAGTTACTGTGACTATTGTGAGCACATCATGGGCAAGGGCTAATGATCGTGTTCTGGGAAACTGGTCAGCAAGTTTCGGGAAGGGCGACCTGGTGGCATGGCCCATCCACTGGGGTCGTATTGGCCTGATGCCCGAACTGAGGCTTACCCTTGTGGTGGCAGTCATGTGTTTGGCTCTCCAAGTAGGAAGCAGTAAGCTACTATTAGGCATGACGAATCGAAGCCATGGTCGACCCGCAAGTCCTGCCAAATTGCCTTGGCGTTGCGGCCCACCGCTACCGCATCCTGGATCAAGCCCCGGTGTGGCTCGCACTTACTGGACTTGGTTGGGGGCGTGGTCTCGCCGCCCCGCTCCAGGTCTGTGGTCATTACACTGGGCGCTTTTGAATTCGTACCCAGCCCCCTCTTACGCCGGCCACGCACCTCGATTTCAGCCGCTTTGAGGTAGCGACTGATGCGGACCTCTGCGACATCTTCGATGCGTCGCAGAGACCATCCAAGGCGGCCCAGTGATCTCATTTGTTCCTGCTTTTCTTTCTTCAAGACATTGCCCATAAGGAGCAGGAGACCCGTAGTCCCACTGCTCGGTCAATGCCCCCGAACACCCCCCCTCAACTGGCCGCTTTTGGGTGACCCCAAGGTTGCAGCAGCACCTCCAGCTTGGCTCGTGTCCATCGCTGAATGTTTCGTTTTCTCCAGGCTGCTGTCGAGGGTTTTCCAGTGGTATTCCTTACCGGTCCCAGTCGCATTTGCCCACGAGTCCCTGAAAGGACATGAGGAAAACCAACGGGCGCAGAGCCCTCGGTTGCCTATCCCCTTCGTCTGTCTAGTGCACCAGTGCACAACACGTGAGCGCGTACACCTCATAAGTGCTCAAGATTGCGGTTGGTTGCTACGTCTTGCGGGGACTTGCGAACGGCCCCTTCTGTGCGTAACATGCGGCTCACACTCAACTTCCAACCGACTGCACCGCTTATCCCAACCGCTTTCCTAAAGCGGGGGTCACAGGTTCGAACCCTGTCGGGCGTACCATTTAGATCTGCGGAGGCCTCCTGGTGATTTGGAAGGATTGGTAGGCACCGGGATTCGCTGGGGAATGCTAGATTGAGGTGCTGCCTGTCCGGTTTTGGGCCGGCCTATTCCACTCTTTCAACCCCAGCCCAGATCTCATCATGATTCGTAGCTTACTTATCGCGGGTGTCATGGCCTTGTGCTTCAGTGCGCCCGCCCTTGCTGAAAATGACAATATCGGTGAACGCCTTCCCCAGGCGAATATCGAAGGCCTCGCCCAGTCCCCCGCCGGTTCCCTCGACGAATTAGCCGGTCGAGTCGTCCTGATCGAATTCTTCGCCTATTGGTGAGGCCCTTGCGCAGGTGCAGTTTCGCACCTGAATGAATTGCATGAGGAGTACGAGTCTCAAGGTCTTTCGATCGTTGCACTCACGAATGAGGGCGAGGACAAAACCGTTCCGTGGATCAAAAGCCAGGGGGCCGAATATGCCTACGCCTACGATCGCGGCGCGAAGATGCAACGCGCGCTGGGTGTCCGCGGCATCCCCAACGCCATCCTGGTAGACGCCACCGGCAAAATCATCTGGCAAGGCTTCCCGACCACATTGCCCGTGGATGTACTCAAAGACGCCCTCAAAGGTGCGATCTCCACCCCCGTTTACGAGTGGACCGGAACGGCCAAAGGCATAAAGAGCTCCTTCCTCAAGGGCGATTACGGCAAGGCCCTCAAGGCTGCCGACATCCTCGCAGAGAAAGAGGACCTCGGTAAGGAAATCGGCGACCTGCTGCGCGGCATCATCAGCACCCGCATCGAAAAAATCGAAAGCCAACTAGAGGCGGGTGATGTCTTCGCTGCCTACAGCAGCGCCAAGGCCTTCGCCAAGAAAGTCAAAGGCCTGCCCGAAGCCGCCGCCGTCAAGGCCATCGTAAAGAGCATCTCCGGCGACAAGGTCCTCAAGAAGATCCTCTCGACCCAAGAGAAGCTCTCCGAGATCAAGGCGACCGAGCACCCCAAGCGCAAGGACTGCGAAAAGTCCATCGACAAGCTTGAGAAGCTACTCAAGAGCAACAAGGACCCCTATACCGAAGAGCAACTTCGCGCCCAGATCAAAGCCCTCAAAAACATGCGTAGGAAGCTTCGCAGCTAAACGCAGGGTCTCCCAACAAGCACAAAGGGCCCCTTCCAGCGCAAGTTGGAAGGGGCCCTTTTCTATTTCGAAAGCCCTCGCCAAACCCCCTCTGCCCTACAACTCCAAAGTGGTAAAGTGCCGCTTGCAAGCCTCATCTATTCATGGCACCCCAACTCCAGACAACTACTTTGAACAAGACAAACAGTCTCAATTGTCTACTGCTCCTCTTGGGCGCCCTTTGCGCATTCGCTTTGCTTTCCGGACGCCAAGTCCTTCACGCGAACCTCTCCGATTGCGAGATAGCCAGGCGGGTGAATCTTAGATTCGATGAAGGCTCTTCCGCCGTCGAAGTAGAGCACACGCTGGATTGCCTCGGCGTTGCTAGTCATGGAACCAGTGACGCCGACAGTTGGCCCGACGCACAGGTCCAGTGAAAGGCTGGCGATGTCTCTGCCACCATCTGGCCGGCAAGCTCCTTGGGGTTGGATGGATCTTTGATTATTACGGAAAGGAAAAACTCCTGTTCTGATTCGGCGGTGACGACAAGCTTAACGATGTCATCTGGCATCCAACCCACGGGAATCAGAATGACGGCCGTTCATTCACAATCATATTGGAGTAGTCACTGGGCCACAGGGAGTGGACGCCCCTCCCCAATTACAAGACCGGGGCCCGGTGGCATGATCGCCACCGGGCCCCGGTCTTCAATTTGAATCGAGTGCGGTTAGGCGACTACGAAACTGTCGATGATGCCGTTAAGTGTGGCGCTCGGGCGCATGGCTTTGGCTACCAGTTCCGGGTCAGGCATGTAATAGCCGCCGATGTCCATGGCGGGGCCTTGGGCGGCGTTTAGTTCGGAGACGATGGCCTCTTCGTTGTCGGCCAGGTCCTTGGCGAGTTGCTTGTAGGAAGCGGCCAGGGTGGTGTCTTCGGTTTGAGCGGCTAGGGCCTCTGACCAGTAGAGGGCCAGGTAGAAGTGGCTGCCGCGGTTGTCTAGCTCGCGGCACTTGCGCGAGGGAGAACGGTTTTCGAGCAGGTACTTGGTGGTGGCTAGGTCGAGGGTTTCGCCGAGGATGTGGGCGGCGGGGTTGTTCTCGGTTTCGGACAGGTGCTCGAAGGAAGCGGCCAGTGCGAGGAATTCACCGAGGGAGTCCCAGCGCAGGTGGTTCTCTTTTTCGAACTGCTGCACGTGCTTGGGTGCCGAGCCGCCGGCGCCGGTTTCGAAGAGGCCGCCGCCGTTCATCAAGGGCACGATCGAGAGCATCTTGGCGCTGGTGCYGACCTCGAGGATCGGGAACAGGTCGGTCAGGTAATCGCGCAGCACGTTGCCGGAGACGGAGATTGTGTCCAGGCCTTTGACGATGCGTTCCAGGCTGAAGAGCGTGGCCTTGACCGGGTCGAGGATGTGAAACTCGAGGCCTTCGGTGTCGTGGTCCTTGAGGTACTGGTCGACCTTCTTGATGAGCTGCGCGTCGTGGGCGCGGTTTTCATCGAGCCAGAATATGGCGGGCACCTTGGTGGCGCGGGCGCGGCGCGCCTTCCATGAATTCATGCCGATGCGGCTGATGCCGGAGCGCGACGGCCGGGTCTATCGCGAGATCGCCTACGGGCCGCTGCTCGACGTCTTCATGATCGACATGCGCAGCTATCGCGACGACACCTGGAACAAGGGCGGCGATCATCGCGGCTGGATTCTCGGCGCCCAGCAGCTTGCCTGGCTGAAGCGCGAGCT
>JAESRM010000307.1 GCA_016764635.1 Planctomycetota bacterium | reverse complement strand
GTCCGGGTCGGTCCAGGACTGGGCGTGCCAGGAACTGCTCCATTCCTCGTAGACCTGCGGGTGGCACTCCTGGCATTGCGCCGAAGAAACGAAACCGCCCGCGGGAACGGGGTCCGGTTCCGGCGCCGGGCCGAAGAGGTTTCCGAGCAGCCAAGCCGCGGCGAGTAAGACGAAGATTCCAGCGATCCAGCGCATGTTATTTGGGTTGGGAGGGGGCGGACTGGGCGTGTTGGATGGTTTTGGGCGCGCGCAAGCGTCCGTGGTTCAATCGGATCTCCACGTCGGCGAAAGCGCGCGCTTCCTGGGGGTCGTGGGTCACGTGCAGCAGGGTCAAGTTGAGTTCCTTGCGCAGGGTGTGCAAGCGTTGCAGGAGGCCTTGGCGTAATTCGAAATCCAAGGGGCCGAGCGGCTCATCCAGCAGCAGCAGCCTCGGCTTGCAAGCCAGGGCTCGGGCCAAGGCCACGCGTTGGGCTTCACCGCCGGAGAGCGTGGGGGTGGAACGATCTTCGAAACCGGAAAGCTCGACCCATTCGAGCAGGCGGGTGACCTCCGCCTTGATTTCGCCGCGCGGCATGCCGCGTTGTTTGAGCACGAAGGTCAGGGTCTTTGCCACGTTCCATTGGGGCCACAGGGCGCCGTCCTGGAACAGAAAACCGATGCCGCGCTTGTGGGGTTCGACCAGGCGCCGGGCACCGTCGTCGGTCAATTGGCCGAACAGTTCCAAAGTGCCTTTGCGCGGGGCTTGCAAGCCCGCGATCGTGCGCAAAAGGGTGGATTTGCCACAACCGGAGGGTCCCAGAACCAAAACGTGTTGGCCCTCTTCGATCTGAAGGTCGAAGGGATCACTGATGGCTCTGGGACCGGCTTGCAGCACCAGTCCTTTGGTTTCGAGAGCGAAGGTCATGACAGCACGTCCATTTTTTTGCGGGCGAAGAGGCTCCAAAGGAGTCCGGGGATCAGGATCACGAACAGGGTCACCAGGGCCAAAGCGGCCACGTAGTCTTGGCGGTAAAAGTGCACCGCGTTGTAGAGGCGGAACATGACCGTCTTGTTGGCGCCGGGTACCAGGATGGCCGCGTCCAACTCGCGCATGGCGAAGACGAAGACCAGGGTCCATGCGCCGGCCAGGGCGGGCAGGATGGGGGGCGCTACGATGCGGAACAGGCGCGTGAAGGGCGAAGCTCCGACCATGGCGGCGGACTCTTCCAGGCGCGGCGAAAGGTTCTCGATGGCACTGGTGATGACGAGCACGGGGAAAGCCAGGTAACGCCCGAGCAGCATGCCGATGACCAGTCCGTCGCCAGTGTAGAAGTCCTGGGTGAGCGGGTGGTTCCAGACCGAGATTTGACCGATGCCAAACAGGATGGCTGGGGCGGCGAAAGGCAACATGGACGCGGCTAGCAGCCACTTGCCATGGCGCATGCGCGCGGCGCCGTGGCCGATGGCAAAGGCTACGGGCAAGGCGACCGTGGCGGCGGCAGAGGCCAGAAGGATCGATGCGCGCAGGTTGTCCCGGCAGCGTTCCAGGGCCATGCTGAAGGCTCCGGCCGTGTGCCCAATGGACCAACCGGTATCGCCCGTGCCGGCTTCCTTCAGCAATTGCCCCACGGGCATGAAGACCGAAACCGTGAGCAGGCCCAGGGCGAAAATGACAGCCGGTGCCTTGCCGCGGCCCAAGCGCATGATTGTAGGCCTTTCGAATCCGCCCGCCAGGGAGGCCAAGCTTCCGCGACGCCGCATGAAAAGCGCCACGCCCAAAGCCAGCAGGGTCAATGCGATCAAGGGCAAGGCGGTGGACACAGCTTCCGCGTCCTTTTGGTC
This sequence comes from Planctomycetota bacterium, assembly GCA_016764635.1. Taxonomy (GTDB): domain Bacteria; phylum Planctomycetota; class UBA1135; order UBA1135; genus NORP259. The sequence goes on along the minus strand of JAESRM010000307.1, from coordinate 4,337 downwards.
TACCTGCCAAGTGGCGAAGACCTCATCCGCGTATACGTTGAACTTGGGACCCACCGACGAGACGTAGTCGGGAACGGCGAAGTCGTTGATGGCGAACACAAATGCCAAGGTGGCGCCGAGCACGGCCGCGGGGGCAATCAATGGCCACTCCATGCGCCATTGCGCGGACCAGCCGCCTACCAGTCTGGCGGCTTCCACCTGGCTCCGATCGATGCGCCGGGCGGCCTTGGCCACGAAGGTCGCGACCAGGGGGAAGTGGCCCAGGCCCAGGATCCAGATGGTCATGGGCGCGCCGCGCATGGGCGCCAAAACGGTCCAACTCATGGCCATGACCAGGGGCGGCAGCAAGAGGGGAATCCACGACAGGGAGGAGAGCAGACCTCGCCCGGGAAGGTCGGTGCGCGCCACCAGGTAGCCGAAAGGAATGCCGACGGCCAAGGCGATGAACACCACTCCCGAACCCAGCAGCACCGTGCGCCCGATCAATGAAATCGTGCGTGCATCGAGCAGGCGTGAAAGGGCGCTCATGTCCCCAGTGATGCGCCAGGCCATGATGGCCAGGGGCAGCAGTCCGAAGAGCGCAAGGGCCGCAACGGCCAGGATCAGGGTTGGGCGATGGGTGGGCATCAGCGGATCAGGAACATGTTCTTAAGCGTTTCGACCCTGCGCTGCATCTGTTGGCCGAGCGCCATGTAACTGACCTTCATGGTTATGAAGTCACGGCGCACGTTGTCGGGGGCTTTCACGTCTGCGCGCACGGGAATTTGCGCCGAAGGGGAGTGCGCCAGGCGTTCTTCCATCTTGCGTGAGATCGCCCAGTCCACAAAGCGTTTGGCGTTGTCCAGGTGCGGCGCGTCCTTCGGGATGGAGATGGTATTGGGAATCATGAAGGTTCCCAGGGGCGCTTCTCCGTTGGGGCCAGGTTTTTGGTCCGGGTAGATGGCGATCACAGGGGAACCGGCCAGTAGCGCCACATTGAAATCATCCGTGTCGGTCCAACCCCACGCCAGAACGCCTTCGCGCACCAGGCGCATGAGCTGACCGTTGGAGGAGACCACTTGGATCGGCGGCGTGCCCTCGGATTGGTGRTCGGCGATGGCGCGCAGGTAGCGRTCGGCTTCTTCTTCGCCAATCGTCAAGTAGAGGGCGGCCGCGTGGGTCAGGGTCGTTCCGGTCAAGGGACGCGCCATGCCGACTTTGCCGGCCCACTTAGGATCGATCAGGTCCCACATGGAATCGATCTCGGAGTGATCGGGAACGAGTTCGGTGTTGACTATGAAAATGCGGGCGCGTGCGGCGAAGCCTGTCCAGCGATTGTCAGGGTCGCGAAATCCTGCCGGGATGTCGACGGCGGAGGGGGAGTCGTAGGCTTGCAGGAGACCTAGATGGGCCAGCCTCACGGTTTGGGCGACCTCGTTGTTCCAGTACACGTCGCAGCGCACATTGCCCTTCTCTTCGATCAAGCGTCGCGAGAGTCCCACGGTCTTGTTGGCTTCGGTGTCAAATTCCGCTCGCACCTTGAGCCCTGTCTCCTTTTCGAATTCCTTGATGAGCGGTGCGGAGAACTCTTGATCCAGGGAAACGTATACCACCAGGTCCGGATCGGCGCTGCATGAGGCCAGCCAGGGGCAGGCGATGAGGGCCAGGAAAATCAGGGGGCGGAAAGTGGAGGGGTTGATCTGCATTTGAATTCGGGTGGGACCCATTCGGATGGGTATGCAGGGTAGTGCTTGGTCCTCTCCGGGGCACCGCCTTTTATGGCTCAGGAGTAGGTCGGTGCACATTCTGACCCCAGGGGGGAGGCGGTGGGGCCCCAGGGGGACGGCCTGTTTCAGTAGGGTGACATGGGGCGGCCAGAAGCTCGGATTTTGGCGGGGAGGGAGCGGATTGCGAGGGGCCGGGCCGTTACCATGGGCCCCGTGGTCCGGGCACCTGTTCGCCCCTTCCACCCAGTCCGCTTTCCCTCGACAAGCCCACCCCGCATCCATGCCCACCTCGACCGTTTCTCCCCAATTGGCCAGCCGTATGAACGTGCTGGGCACGGAAACCGCTTTCGAAGTCTTTGCCAAAGCCAAGGCCCTTGAAGCCCAAGGCAAGAACATCGTGCACCTGCACATCGGTGCCCCCGACTTCAACACCCCGCCCAACATCGTCGAAGCCGGTCACAAAGCCCTGCGCGATGGCTGGCACAAGTACACCCCGGCCAACGGTCTTCCGGACCTTCGTGAAGCGGTCTGCGAGGACATCCTGCGCTACCGCGGTGCCGAGGTGAATCCGGACAACGTGCTGATCGTGCCCGGCGGCAAGCCCACCATGTTCTACGCCATCATGATGTTTGGCGAGCCGGGTGCGGAGATCATGTATCCCAACCCCGGGTTCCCGATCTACGAATCCATGATCCACTGGTCTGGCGCCAAGGCCGTWCCTATCGAGCTCAAAGAAGAGAACGACTTCTCCTTTGACGCTGACGAGGTCATCTCCAAGATCACCCCGAACACGCGCTTGATGATCGTGAACACGCCTGCCAACCCGACCGGCGGCATCGTGCAGCGCAGCGAAATGGACAAGTTGGTGGCGGGCCTCGAGAAGCATCCCCACGTGACCATCCTGTGCGACGAGATCTACTCGCGTCAGCTTTATGATGGGGCCGAGCACGTTTCGATCCTGCAGTACCCGTCCCTGGCCGATCGCGCGATCATGCTCGACGGTTGGAGCAARACCTACGCCATGACCGGTTGGCGYTTGGGTTACGGCGTTTGGCCCRAGAGCCTGATCAAGCACGCGGAACGCTTGCAGATCAACTCGACCTCTTGCGCCAACGCGGTGACGCAGGTGGCGGCTATTGAAGCTTTGCGCGGTCCCCAGGACAGCGTGGATCAGATGCTGAAGGCCTTCGACGARCGTCGCCATGTGATGCACCGCGAATTGAACGCGATCCCCGGCATCTCCTGCACCCTGCCCAAGGGCGCCTTCTACGCCTTCCCTAATATCAAGGGCACGGGCCGCAAGTCCCAGGACCTCGAGAACGGCCTGCTCAACGAAGCGGGTGTGGCTTGCTTGTCCGGTACCGCATTTGGTGCCAACGGCGAAGGCTACCTGCGCTTCTCCTACGCCAACAGCGTCGAGCAGATCCAAGAGGGTCTGCGCCGCGTGAAGGAATACCTTGCCTGATCCGGTTCCTACGCGGGCGCAGTATGCGAAGGCAGCTAGGGATATCGCATCCAAAAAGAAACCCAAGCGGGCGGTGAGCTCCGGCATTCAGCTAGCTCACCGCATTATTTTGTCGGTGTTTGTCCCCTTGGCTTGCTGTCTGTTTACGTATGCCATCGAGTATCGGCTTGACAGTTTCCGGACAATCGATGGGGTCAGGACTCGCTACATAGAATGGCACCAGGGCTTTTTCTATTGGCCGGTCGCAGCCCTGTTTTGCGGCGTGTTTCTTTGGTTCCTTTGGGGACCCAAGGCCACGGTTATGAATATGGAATTTGGCCAGGATTCAGGAGACTAGGATATGACGATAGTTGGTCGTGAGTACAAGTACGGTGGAGCCAAGGCGTTGGTGGAGTTGCACGAACTTCACATGCGTGAGTTCCTGGAGACTTGGCGAAAGGCCAAGGCTGCGGGTGTTGCGCTGCCGGACACCTCGGACCCGGACTACAATTCCATGGAGCATGTACTGTGCCATACGCTCGGTGCGGCGGGACACTACATGAATTGGATGTGTCGGGTGCTTGAGTTGCCGGATCCTGGCATTGATCCGGTTCCCGGTTTGGACGAAATCGAGAGTGCTGCGGCTGGGTATCTGGAGCATGTGATTGAACGCTGGAGTGGACCGCTGGTGGATGTGGTCGAAGGCTGTTTCGGACCGCAGACGTATTTATCGAGCTGGAATACGCACTACTGCATCGACGCCATGTTGGAACACGCCGTCATGCACCCCGTGCGCCACGCGTTCCAGCTCAATGCGTTGTTGGCGAGGAGGTAGGTGCCGAGGATTATCCATCCACCTGCAAGAATGCTCACTCTGGCGGCAGCCAGGAGTGAGCGATCTTGCGTAGGTGGAGGGGGAATTCTTGGCTCCTACCTCCGGATAGTTTCTCCAAGCCGTCCGCCAGAGGCACTGCCCATGTTGAGTGGCAAAGGGGTTGCTGCCGTGTGCCCGTGTTGCATTGTGCGGACGATTTCTGAAATACTCCGGATGTACGGAGCCACGAATTCTCCCTCCACCTATGCAAGAGTGGGCACCCCCGGCTGCGCCGGGGGTGCCCACTCTTGCAGGTGGATGGATAATCCGCGGCACCATTCATCCTCGGACCACTACCGATACAAAGTTCGCA
>JAESRM010000306.1 GCA_016764635.1 Planctomycetota bacterium | reverse complement strand
CTGGGAGCCCAGGCGGCCTTCCGGGTTGGGGACCTGAATCTCAGTTCCCTGCGCGGCCTGAAGCCACTCGTCCAATTCGCCAGGGTTGGCACTGGTGAGCAGGGCCAACTCAGTGATGGTGCCTTTGCCCGCACGCTCGAGCTCGGGCAGGACCGCCCGGGCRCTCTCCAGRTCWGTACGCGCSCGCAACAAATCCAATTCCTGCACCAAGCCAGCTTCGAAGCGCGCCTGGGCGGTCGCCACRCCCCGCTCCAACACGGCCACATTGGATTCGGCCAGTTGCWGCCTGCGTTGCAATTCGCGTARGCGCARGTACGCATCAGCCACCTGCCCAGCCAAACTCACRCGCACGGCCCAAACGCCTTCGATGCCCGCGGCCAGGTCGCCCTCCGCCGCTTCGACGGCGCGCCTAGCCTTGCCCCACATATCGACCTCCCAGGAAGCTCCAAGGTTGACCGAGTACTCGCCCGACTCGCGCGCTTGCCCGGGGAACAACCCGAACTGCGTATTCTCAGAGATGCCGGAACGCAGGAAAGCTCCATTGGCTTCACCCTGGGGCCCCCTGGCCAAGCGGTTAAACCTCACCCGGGATTCGGCCTCCAAAACACGTGCCATGGCCTGGCGCAACTCGAAGTTGTCCACCGTCGCGCGCTCGACCAAACCGGTCAATACCGGATCGCCAAAGGCCGACCACCAGCGACTCAAAGCCAAGGGATCTCCCTGGTCCTGGCCAAACAAACCTTCCAGGTTCTCCAAGTCCGCGCGGTGTGCAGCGGCCATGTCCAGCTCGGGGACCTGATAGTCCGGCCCGACGGAAACGCAGCCCGTAACGACAAGGCACAGTAACGATGAGGGTATTTTCACGATTGGTTTCCGATGGAAGCGGTTTCCAGGTCTGCCGGTTGGGCGTCTAAATCAGTTTCGAGGGATGTGCTGCCGGTGCCCCCGCCGAAGCGTAGCACCGCGTGCAGCAAGATAGGTACAAGCACTAGGGTGAAGATCGTGGAGACCGCCAGGCCTCCCACCACCACCGCGCCTAGGCCGCGGTAAAGCTCAGAACCAGAGCCTGGCATGAGAACCAAGGGCAACATTCCACCGACGGATGTCAGCGTGCCCATGGCGATCGGTCGCACGCGGCTCTCCACCGCCATGGCGATGGCACGCTTCACGTCACGCTCACCGTGCTTCAAGAAGTTCAATGCCTGGTGCACGATCAAGATCGCGTTGTTCACAACGACACCCGCCAGAATCACAAAACCCAGGATGGTGAGCACGTCCATGTTTTGCACGGGCATGTAACGGTCGGAGAGGCTCCACAGATGAACCCCGCGCAGGGCGGCAAAACCTCCCAAAGTCGCCAGGGGCACACTCACCAGAATGACCACCGGATAGATCCAACTCTGGAAGAGCACCACCATCAATAGGTACACCACGAGCAAGGCCAGGACCAAGCTGCTGGTCGCAAAACCCAGGGGCGTTCCGTCTCCCACCAAAGCGTCCTTGATGTCATTGAGCTTGCCCGCCGACCCGGCCAGGTTGGCATCGACCCCGGGGGCCATCGCGCCGCTGGACTTCAAATCAAGCAACAAGGAGTCCACCGTGTCGATGGCCACCTGCAGGGGCATTCCGGGGGGCGGCGTCAGCTGCAAGGTCACCGCACGCTGGCGGTTCACGTGCTTGATCATCTCGGGCGCCGTGACGCGCTCCATACTCGCCACATCGGCCAACTTGATGATGCCGCCAGCGGGCGTAGCGATCGAAAGGTCTTGCAAAGCGCCCAACGGGTCGTCCCCCAGGGCTCCGGGGCTCAAGATTTTGAGGTCCTTCAAGTCTCCATCCGTCTCGAATTGCCTCGGCAAGATAATGCCGTCGCTGTTGGCTTGCATGGCAAGGCCCACGTCCGCCCGACTCATGCCCAACTCGCGCAGTCGCTCATCGTTGGGGATCAAACGCAACTCGGGGGTCGGTAGGGAAAAGTTCATGGGAGCCGGCATGACGGAACCCGGCGGGAAGGCGCCCATCAGGCTGCCCATCATGGCGCCCGCGGCGGCTTCCACATCAGCCAAGCTGTCGCCGGACAGATCGATCTTCACCGCGGTACCCGAGTTGCCACCCGTATTGAAGAGCGGCATCTGGAACGCGAACCCAAACACATCGGGAGCGTTGGCGCCGCCCGTGGCCTTGTTCAGGAGTGGGATCACGTCGGGGATTTCGTGTGCGTTTTTGGCGATGGCTCCGTGGAACAACAGGCCGTTGACCCCCACCAAGAAATAGCTCGCCAAAGCCGGCGGCATGATCTCCGTGGCCTGGTCGAACATGGGGCCCTCGGGGCCCATGGGCACATTCAAAATCGGTTCGCGGCGGTCGGGCCACTCCGTATCCGGATGGATCTGAGCGGCGTCCAGGGGCAAGCCCAACTCGCGCCGCTCCACGTCGAAGTGCGGACCTGCGACCTCCCAAGCGGGTCGAATCGTGGCCTCAACCCGTTCGCCAATCTTGCTCAGCTGGTCCAGGTTGTAACCGGGGGGCGGAATCAACATGCCGAAGACGATGTTACGGTTGCCTGCGGGCAGGTAATCCAGCGGCGGCATCAGGGCGGTGATGCCCAAGCCGGTTCCCACGAAGAAAATCGCCACGACCGTCGCGCTGCGCAGCCACGAGGACATCAACCAGATTGAAAGGCCGCCCGCAGCTCGTATGAAGACACTGGCGGGTTTCTTGGCTTCTCCAGACTCGGCGGCCTTGCGCGCCGCATCCCCCACACGTTTGCCCGTACGCCCCAGGAAAGTTGCAGCGGCAGAAGGAATCACCGTCAACGAAACCACCAGGGATATACCCACGGCCGCCATGATCGCCAGGGCGATGTCACGGAAAAGCTGCCCAGCCGAATCCTGGATCAACAGAATGGGCAGAAACACCACGAGCGTGGTCAAGGTTGAAGCCACCACCGCACCGGCCACTTCGCGCGTGCCTTCGATGGATGCGGCTTTGATGCGCTTGCCCATCTCCAGATGTCGGAAGATGTTCTCGATCACCACGATGGCGTTGTCCACCACCATGCCCACGGCGAAAGCCATGCCCGCCAGGGATACGATGTTGATCGTGCGCCCCATGCTGACCATGACCATGATCGAGGAGATGACCGAGATCGGAATGGCCAAACCCACGATGCCCACCACGCGCAGGGAGCGCAGGAAGAAGAGCAATACCAGGGTGGCGATGGCGCCGCCGATCAGAATGTTGGACTTGACCAGGCCGATGGCATCTTCCACATAGGTGGTCGCGTCATAGTCCACGATCAATTGCAGGTTGCCGTCCATGCCCACGCGTTTGGCTTCGTTCTCGAGCAAACCGCCGGGCGCGTTCAGGGCATCGAACTCCGCGCGTAGGGCCCCCATGGTCTTCAGCATGTTGGCGCCGTGCTCCAAGGTGAAGTTGAAGTACGGCATGTAATGGCCACGGGAGCGCGCCCAGGTGGTCGCTTCCTTGTAACCCTCGCGCACTTCAGCCACGTCGCGCAGGTAGATCGGACCCGAGGCTTCACGCCGCAAGACCAGGGCACCGACCTGCTCCACATCATTGAAGCGCCCGATGGTCCGGATTCGGATGTCGTTCTTGCCCTCGGGCAGTTTTCCGCCGGAGTAGTTGTCGTTGTTGCTGTCGATCGCAGCCAACAGTTCCGTGTAGGTCACACCACGCCTGGCCAGTTCGGCGGGATCCACGATCAGGTGGATTTCCTTCTCGCGCGTGCCCATCATGCCCACCTCGCCGATGCCTTCGATGCGCTCCAAGCGCGGCACCAAACGACGTTCCATGAAGTCGTGCATGGTGCTCATGTCGAAGGCCGGGTCGGAGGACGCAAACGCCACCCAAGACATGTAATCGCGGGTTTCGGGGTCGTAGCCTTTCACAACCGGCTGCAGGACACCCGCCGGATAACCCGGCACTTCGTCCAAGCGCTGGGCGACCTTTGCAATGGCAGAGTCGATGTCCGTGCCCGTGATGAACTCCAGCCGCAATTCGCCTTGACTCGCTTGGCTCATGCTGGTCATGGAGACCAAACCGGAGAGGTTGCCGAGGCGCTGCTCTTGCTCCTCGACGATGTCGCTCTCGACCTCTTCGGGGGAGGCGTTCTCCCAGAAAGTCGTGACCGTGATGACCACCGACTTGACCTCCGGGGTCATTTGAATGGGGACCGAAAGCACGGCCATCAGGCCTCCGATCAGGGCCAGGATCACTGCGACGGTGACCGTTTTGGGTTGGCGTACCGCCAGGTTGATGAAGTTCATGGAAGCGTTTCCGATTACTTGGCGGCGGGGGTGCTTTGCCCATCAGCTTTGGGCTTGGGCGTATTCTCTTGCGGCGTCACGGGGGTTCCCGGATAGAGCCGTTCATTGCCTTCAACCACGATTCGGTCTCCGGGCACCAGGGCCTCCGGCTCCAGCGGTTCCACGGCGAAACCCGTAGCCGTCGAGAAGAGCACGCGCACCGGAACGAGCACCGCTATGTTTTCCGGGCTGATTTTCGCCACTAAAGAGTTCGTTCCGCGGCGCAGGATTGCGTCCTTGTGCAATACCAGGCGCGGGGTCAATTGCCCGAGGGGCACAACGGCGGAAACGGACATGCCCGGTTGCAAACCATTGGCCAGTGCCCCTTTTGATTCCACATCCAGGATCAGGGTGAAGGTACGCCCGCGCTCGTCGACCATCGGAATGGTGCGCGGCCGGATGCCTACTGCCATGGCGCCCGTGCCTTCCATGAGTAAGGGCACGCTCGCTAGCTGAGCATCGAACCGTCCTATGAAACGTTCGGGGACTTCGATCCAAGCCTCGAGAGCTCCCGTGGAAACCAGGGTCACCAGGCTATCGCCCGGTCGAATCCACTGCCCCACCTCGGCATGGCGCGCGATGATGCGCCCGTCAAAGGGCGCGCGCACGGTCGAGTCTGCGATGCGCAACCCCAACAGATCCCGCTTGGCTTGCATGGATGCGATCGATTGCTTGGCGGCTTCGACCAGGGACTGGCCCACGGTCACCTTCGTGCGAGCATTGCGCAGATCCCGCTCGGAAACGGCGCCAGATTGGGCGGCGCGCTTGAGCGCCTCCAGGTCCGCCTCCGCGTTGGCCAGGTTGGCTTCGCGCTCGAGTTGGGTCGCCGCGGCCATGGCCAGGTCGGCTCCAACCTGGGCCAGGGACGTCTGCAAGCGGCGGCTGTCTACCCGGGCGAGCACGTCGCCCTTGCGCACCGTATCCGCCTCACGCACGGCGAGCTCGAGCAGAGCGCCCTCCTCCAAAGCCGCCATGACGCTGGTGGACCTGGCCCGCAGACTGCCGATGAAGCGTCCGGTGGGCTGGGTGGGTACCAGTTGAGCCGGCTCCACGAAAACCACCTGCTGGGCTAGGGCAGGGGTGACAAGGAGCCCGAATAGGGCCAGGCTGAGGGCCCGCAGGGGGCTGGTTAGATTGAGTCTCATGGGGTCCTGGGTTCGTTTCGAAACCATTGGTTCCGTTTTCTACCACCCCCAGCCCCCATGGCAAGCCCTTTTTGAATAGAAACTTGCGGTTTCGTAATATTNNTTCAMTWCCTGCATTCACAAACAACGTAAAACCATTCAGGAACGGGATTTCATCAACGACTAGCCACGTCAAAGCGCGCCCCTAGCTATGGCCCCAACATCGTTGAACACACCATTCAGCACAGCCCTTAAGCACAAAGGAAAGCTGCATGTCATTGGACTAATTTGAATGAGAAAATGGTGCCCCCCCACACGGACTCGAACCGCGGACCTATTGATTACAAATTCTTAACTTTCAAGCAAAAACAATTACTTAGCGGGCAGTTGTCAACGTTTGACACATAAATCACATACAAATGTCTACCAAATATCAACATAGGTATTCTAACGGACTCCCAATAAAACATTCACATTTCTGCCGCTCCCAATTGCGACCACGCAGCAAAGATAAGTGCAGCCTATGAACGATCACCGTAACTATCCGCAATATCAGTAACCATCGAAAACTGAACCACACATCTAGCAAAATTGAATACAATCAACATAACGTTGAAGACCCAGACAACTATCATCAACTGCTGCCAACTCCAGTGCCCGATCTCAGTTAAATTGAGGACTGAATAGCCCCTAGAATTGTAGACACTTTGTTCCCTACAAA
>JAESRM010000189.1 GCA_016764635.1 Planctomycetota bacterium | reverse complement strand
GCGGGTTTGGCCCTGGTGAATCACAACACCGTGGCGCGGGCCTATCGCGATCTTGAGCAATTGGGTGCGGTGGCTGGCCAGAACGGACGTGGGGTTTTTGTGACCCCGGCCGGGCCCGCTATCGCTAAGGACCAACGCAAAGGAAGCACCCTGGAGGCTTTTGAACAAGCCACCCTGGAAGCCCTGCGCGCCGGTCACGATCCGCAAAGCCTGCTAGACATATTGCAGGGCTTGTTAGGGCAGGTGCCCAGACTCTCCAAGCAGGACCCGAAAGGTCCGAGGAAATCAGCATGACTTCGATTCTAACTTTGAACAACGTGAGCTACCGCATTGGCAAGAAAGATGTGTTGCAAGACGTGTCCTTCTCTTTGCCCCAGGGCCAAATCCTGGCCCTGCTAGGTTCCAACGGCGCGGGCAAAACAACCTTGATGCAACTGATGCTAGGCCTGCTCAAGCCCACCTCGGGCCAGATCAAAGCCTGCGACTACATCCCCCACAAACAAGGCCGCAAACTGCGCCCCCTGCTCGGTTTCGTGCCCGCCGTACCCGACGTCTACGGCTGGATGACCCCGCGCGAATTGTTCAAATTCCTCGCGCCGCAATACAAAACCTGGGACAAGGAAGTCGCCGCCCAAGACAGCGAAACCCTAAAAGTCCCCCTCGACACACCCTTCTCGCAACTCTCCCGCGGCGAAGCGATGAAAGCCATGGCCGTAGCCGCCATGTCCCCCCACCCGCGCCTCTTATTGCTCGACGAACCCTTCGCCGGCCTCGATCCCACGGCCCGCGAAGAACTACTCGCCACCCTGCTAACGCGTATTGAGATGAAGGACCAGTCGATTCTCATCGCCACCCACAATCTAGAAATGGCCGCCCGCCTGGCCGACCGCGTCGTCGTGCTGCACGAAGGCAAAGTCACCCAAGAAGGCCTCGTCGAAGACCTACTGCCCGAAAAAACTCCCCCCGTGCCCATGCCCAAGGGCCTGCACGAACTCTTCCAAGCCGGCACCCAGGACCCCAAGGAAACGGTCCTGTGAATCGGCAACTGATCTGGAAAGAGTGGCGCGATCACCGCGCGGCGCTGTTGGCCCTGTGGGCTGGCATCCCGCTGATGTTGGTGGCGTTCATGTGGACAACCTACTCATCCTTGATGTATGCGGGAGATAGCCACCGAATCACTGGGATCCTTGGCATGGCCTCCGTTCTGGTTTTGATCGGTTTCGCGACCTTCTCCGGCGAATGGCGCCGGGGTCACGGTGCATTCCTGGCACGCCTACCCGGCGGTCTCACGCGATCATTCGCGATCAAGATGCTCTTCCTGACCGTCATGCTGATCGCCACAGGCTTCTGGGCATCCGGCTGGACCAACCTACTGTTCGGCACGCCCGCTTGGCGTGGTCCTGACACTTGGATTCCGGGGAACGCTGGCTTGGCCCTGGTGCTAGTCCCCACATTCATGTGCATTCTCGCCGTGTCTGCCTCGCTCCTACAACCAGGTTTCGCATTGGTCGGAGGTCCTGTGCTCGCAGGCCTGTTGACCTTCCCGTTCTGGCAGGCCGTTCAGCACGAGTTCCTTGAGAATTCCGCCCGCTCCCAAGTCATCGAAGCCGGCTTTCCGCCCGTCTTCCCCTTCGCCAATGTCCCTCCGGCTGTACAAGCTGGCATTGGACTTTTGGCATGCCTCGCAGGCGCGACCATCGGCATTTGGGTGGCTTTCACACGGTTTAAGAGTATGCGTGGCAATCGCTCTAGCCTCGTCGCAATAGGCATGCTGCTCGCAGGTTGTGCACCCGCTTGGGCTGGATGGGGATACGGGAATTGGCAGGTCCATCACGTCAACCCGGGGTCCGATTACTTTGCGATCAGTGAGGTTTTCGTAGGAGAGTCGGGGCAATTCGCGTTCATGAATACGACAACTCGATTCTTTGACGAGTACTACACGGGGCAACGGCCCATTCGTGTGGATCTGACCACGGGTGAGTTTGAGATTATTGGCGACCTGGGAACCAAAGTGGCAAGCCCGCGTGTCCACGCCGCGCGCAACCGCCACCTTCCGTCCTTTCCGTTCTCTAAAACGGTGACGAGAGTCGACTCCTTCGGTACTTCGAAAGTCAGGCATTGGGACTTGGAGTCCGGAAAACAAACCGAGCATGCCGTCAAACTATCAACACCCTGGCCAATGCCCGAAGCATCAGAGATCGGGCTCGCCCAAGGGACGGGTCTAACGTCCCCATCAGGAACCGGTTGGATCCAAACAGGCACCGACCAATTCGACACCTATTGGGACCCCTCCAGGAACCGGCTGATCACGCTACCATACGCCAAAAAGTACTCTCAGGTGCTTGTTCTACCTGGCCCATGGCTCGTCAAAATTCGAACAGATTCGGATGTGCAAGGCGACTGGATGCGCTTTGATCCTGAAACTGGGGAGTTCTCGACGGATCCGCACCTGGGCCCAGGAGACCGCCACGGTCCATGCCTCACGGATGGGCGCATCCTGTTCCTGATCAATCATCAGTTGGCGCTGTATGACCCGCGTGCGGGGGAACCTCAACCCATTGCACATCTTGGAGAAGCCCCTGAAACTGCAGCCTCCATCATGGGGTTGTCCGCGTGGCTCAACAGAGTTCTGGACCCCACAGAACCGATACTTCTCGGCCGTGTCTCCGATGAGTACGAATACCACTTTGCTTGTAGCGTGAACTTGCAAGACATGACCGCTCACTGGCGCCCGGTTACATGGATGTGGAAAAGCTACCTGGTTGCATCGATTGAGCCGGGCTGTGGAATTTTCCTCCGCGACAACTGTCAACTCATCCGCATCAACTTCGTCACTGGCGAACGTACAGTGCTATTCCCGAAAGGTGAGGAGCTGAAGCCGTGATCCTTCGAAGCATTCTTCACAACGCTTGGATCGAGTGGCGTGAACAGCGCAGTAACTTGCTTGGTCTTTGGGCGGGATTGCTGCTGTTGATTCTAGCGATGGGCCTCTTCGGCGGGTTTGACTTGGTGACCGACGCGGCGTCACCCTATGCCTTTGCTTTGCTGGGTTATTTGGGGTTTGTCCTGGCCATCATGCCTCGGATCTTTGGCGGATCGACACAGCGATCGACCGAAGCCATGCAGCGACGTTGCCCAGCCGGAATCCATGGGAACTTCATGGGGAAGGCGTTGTTCCTGAACTTCGCGATGGCGTTATCGGCTCTTCTGCCGGCACTCACCGTCATAGTGTTGATGTACTTCGCCGCACCACGATCCTATGAGGTCCTGATGAACCAGCGATTCGGCAACCCCGGGCTCGGCCTTGCCATATTTGCCCTGCCGTTGATGCTGATGACGTGGCGCCTTCCCGCGCGTTGGGTTGTGGTCGTGGTTCCCCTGACTGTGGCCATCATTCTTGGGGCGCTTTCCTTTGGAGTTTTGGGAGCATCGACCTTTGAAGGTGGTTCCCCATTGTTCAGCGGCTATTCATCCATCGCGATCCTGGTGATGCCGTGGCTCCTTACTTGGAGTTCATTCACGATGACCCGTGGGGCCACCAATCTACGGCGTTCGGTTGTAGGTCTCGGCTTTGCATGCCTTGCAGTGAGTCCGGCGCTCGGAGTTGGGCTCAACGGCTACGTGTGCAATGGATTCAGCTTCACAACGTTCGATCACGAATCCAGTGACTTCTTCATCGCTCATGCATACCTCGGGCCGAATGGACAACAAGCCTATCTAACAAGCTACGACCGCAGAAAGCCCACAAACTTCGCCGATCTACTGCACCACGAAAATGATTATCGGGAGCATGCGCTTCGAGTAGATCTTTCCACTGGCTCATTCGAACATTGGCCCAATCGGCGTTTCTTGGTCCCAACAGAACAAGGCATACAAGAGAGTGGGCGCGCATCCTACCCCCACGTCACAGCACTCCACCTGCATGGAAGAGCTGGGGGTCATTCAGATTCGCTCCACACAGTGGATCTGACCACCAACGAGCTGGCCCCTATCGATCCTGAACAATTTGCCGTCCACTACTACCGGCCCAATGTGCAGGCCATGGGGCTAAAGCACCCGTGGCGCACCCTGGACAAAGACGTGGGGCTGGGTACATTTCTGTGGAGACTACCTAATCCAGAGTCCTCGAATAGAGCTCTTTACGACCCATCCAGGAGCAGAGTCTTCTATGAAAGCGAGCTGCCATTCACCCTCGGAGGACGCGTTCGGAGAGTTCTTGTACTGCCTGGAAAATGGCTGATTGGGCCTGAAGAAGGCGATGAGTCGTGGATGAGATACGACCCTGACCGCAATGTGCTAGAGCCCATTCAAGGCCTAGAGCAGGGCGTGTCAGTTGGCCGTGCGCTTCCCGATGGAAAAGTCATCGTATTCAAGGGGATCCGGTTCTCCCTATACAACTCAAACGAGGACATCTGCGAACCTCTGCGGTCATTGAGTGGACCGACAGAAGGACCTGAATGGACGTTCCGGGACGCCATGGGCTCCAGGCAAAGATGCGCCCCCGCTCACCTCATAATTGTGACCCACAGAGATCATTCCCCAAGGCCCCTGAGTGACCGAGACAAACCAAATGAAACGTTCCTAGGTCGCCTCGATCCAGATAGCAATGAAATCCATTGGCTGCCCTGGCTCCGCCAAAGCCGAATAGTGGGCGCCATCGACCAGGACAACCTGCTCGTCACGCAATTTTCCAAACGCCTGGCTCGAATCAACCTGAACACTGGCGAAGAGCAACTCATCTTCCCACGCCCCTCCATTCTGGAGTGACTCACATGGCCGCAATCAAACAGCATCTATGGGTAGAGTGGCGTGAGCAGCGCAGTAACTTGCTTGGACTTTGGGGCGGGTTGGTCCTGCTCATTTTGGTTGCTACGTTCTTCGGTACGGACATGTATGTCTTGGACCCGCAAGTCCCAGTTCTGTTTGCAGCACTTGGATACTTGGCGTTTGTTTTGGGGATCCTGCCTCGGGTTTTCTCTGGTGAGTCACTCAGAAGATCCAAGGGTGTTCTCGAACGCTCTCCCTCTGGCCTAACCAGCGCATTTCTGGGCAAGGCGCTCTTCGTTCATCTTGGCATGGCTGGGTCCGTACTCTTGTGCTTTGCTACGGCAGCCACGCAAATGTACTTGGCCACTCCCGACAGCTTCGACAAAATGAGGGACGGGCACAGTGGCTTCGAGTACTTTGCCATCCCCCTGCTGGCGGTGCATGCCCTCCCACTGGTGGTCATGTCCTGGCGACTCCCGCTGCGTTGGGCTTTGGGCGGGACCGTGATGACAGCACTCGTGATGTTCGTCGCTGTCAAAGCCGCGTACTTGGGGACCTTCGACCCCGGAGGGCACCAGTATTCGAGGGAGTTTGTTTTCTACTCTGCGATGGGTTTGATCTTGGCCCCATGGATCCTGGCCTGGGGATCTTTCCTGCGCCCTAATGGTGAGGCCCCCTCCCATCACATGCTGCGAAGCCTCGGACTGTTATTGGTCGGGCTCAGCCCCACCTGGGGAATGGGTCTAGTTTCCTTCGCGGAACATGAATTTGAAGTGAGGAAAGTCAACCCGCGCACCTTTGCATTTGAGATCAAATCAGCCTTCCTGACGCCGGACAATCGAACCATCTTCTTCACAGGAGGCAATCGCGTGAGCGACTGGCAGGGCGATCGCTCCATCAAGCTCTACACAATGGGGTTGAATCTGGAAACGATGACGACCTGGTGCCTGGGCTTGGGCACGGTTGTAGCCGAAACCGAATCCGGACTTACCTACCGTGGTCAGGAGTCCTTTCCCCATGCAAATAGGCTCGTAGTCCGCAGGTTCGACCCAAGGGAGGGCAGCGAACATTTTGCCGTTGATCTGAAAACGGGGAAGCAGAGTCCCCAAGAACAAGTCGTCTGGACATACCAAAACCCTGAACGGTTGGCAGCCATGGGTTTGTCTCCAGAGTGGATGACATACTATAATTATGTCGGACTTGGATCCAGCGGTCGAAGGATCAGCGATGGGCTAAGCCATTGGGCACTTTTCGACCCCACGGGAAACCGAACGTACTTTGCGGACGACCTTCCCTTCCCCATCGACCTTCACGAAACCACTGTCCGAATCCTTCAGAACGAATGGCTCGTGTCAGAACAATCCAAGACGAAAGTGTGGCAGCACTTTGACCCCAAAACTGGGGTACTCTCCACCGCTCAGGGTCTCAGCAAT
>JAESRM010000305.1 GCA_016764635.1 Planctomycetota bacterium | reverse complement strand
GATCGCGGTCTTGACCCGGCGCTCATCCCCGCCCGAGGTCCAGGCCAAAACGGCACCATTGCCCGTGGCTGCCATGCGCAGGAATCCGACCCGGCGCTCGCCGGGAATCTTGGCGATGGTGATCGAGTCGCCCTTGTGGCCGGCCTTGGAGATGCGACGCAAGCGCCATTCGGCTTGGCCGTCCTCCAGGGTTTCCATCCAAGCCACGAGCACGCTGTCGTTGGTTCCGGGCACCATGTCCACGCGCCCCATGGATTGAACATCAGCGATCGGAATGGCGGGCAACCCGTCAAAATCGCTGCCACCAACCTTGGCGTAGGCCACGGGATTCTTGTTGTCCACCACCGTGAACCAGGCGATGCCTTTGAGCGAATCGCCCAGGGCCAAGCGCGGACCATTGACCGGGCAGCCAGCGATTTTCCAATCATCCGCGTGGGCCGTGGAGGGTTTGGACCAGGACTTGCCGTCGTAAACAAGGGTCGAGATGTCGCGGATTTCCTCGGCGGAACGGTCGCGGTAGGCGGCCATCAATCCACCACCGGGCAAGGCGATCAAACTGGTTTGGCAGCAGTCGCAGACTCGCGGATCGAGCACGATCTCCGGTCCGAGCTCGCCGGCCTTTGAAATGGTTCGGAAATACAGGGCCATGGAACCAGCCCCGTGCCCATGCCCACCAGCGTCGCCGTGGCCCCCACCGGACATACCGCGACCGTCCAACCAAATGGCCCCGAAGGAGTCCTTTCCGATCGGTGCCAAGGAAACGAAACCGTGCTCGGCCACCGAACCATCGTCGTGCAAACGCTGCACGGGTCCCCAGGTTTTTCCACGGTCGGTGGAGATACGGAACTCGGCCATGTAGCCGTGGGGTTCGGACGCTTGGCGCAGCCAGCTGGCGATCATGACACCCGAAGCCGAAACCTGCACGGAAGGGAAATCCGCCCAGTTCAGCATCAGGTCCGAACCTTTCACCACGTCGATCGGCGCGCCCCAAGAACTTGCACCCAAGCGCGAAATGCGCAGCACTGCAACCTTGTCCGCTTCGCGATCGACCCACGACAGGTACATCTCCCCGTCCGCGCCTTTCACCAGGTTGGGCAAGGAACTCTTAGGCCCCGCCGGAGTCTCCATCTCCTGCAACTGGAACTCGCCGACCGGTTCATCATGCCCGTGGCCGGTAGGGTCGTCCGTGCTTCCTTGAACGAAGTCCGGGGAAGCAAAACTAAGGGCACTCAGCAGTAGATACTCAAGCATGGAAAACGATTGGGTTGGAGGGAGATGGAGGGCGCCGCTGGAATCAGCTRGCGGGCGTGGCYAGGCGATCCATRGCCGCRGCGATGCGCGCCTTGCAGCTCGCCAATCCTAGCAGGTCCATGGTTTCGAAGATGTCAGGACCGCCCGGCATGCCCGTCAGGGCGCAGCGCAGGGGCTGGAAGAGTTCGGGGATCTTGGCGTCCTGGGCCGTGATCCATTCCTTGGTGGCGCTGGCCAAAGCCTCCGGCTCACCTTGCAGTTCGCCGGACTCGAGGGCGTTCAAGAACCCCTGTAGCAATTCCACGCCGCGTGCGCGTTTGCGCGCGCCCTTCTCGGCCTTGGCGTCGTAGGGCACYTGATCRTCGGGSGCGAAGAAGTGCGCGATCCATTCGGGTAATTCGCTGTAGAGCTGCAAGCGCTCCTGCACGGAGGCTGTTAACTGGGTGAGCCACTCGCGGCGTTCTTCGGCCTGCTCTGCGGTCATGAGTCCTTCTTCAAGCACATACGGAAGAGCGTGCTCGAGCAACTCGGCCGGGCTTTCCTGGCGMAGGTACTCGCCTGCCATCCAAAGGAATTTTTTGGGGTCGAAGACCGCGCCCGCTTTGGAGACGTCGCCGATATCGAAGTTTGCGACGAACTGCTCGCTGGTAAAAAGATCGTGTTCGCCGTCCAAAGCCCAACCTTGCAGGGCCAGGAAGTTCACGATGGCCGCTTTCGGATAACCCTTGGCCTGGTAGTCGCCCAGGGCCGTGTCGCCCGTGCGCTTGCTGAGTTTCTTGCGGTCCGTGCCGAGCATCAAAGGCAGGTGCCCGAACTCCGGCGCAGCCTTGCCGAGAGCCGTGTAGATCAAGAGCTGCTTGGGCGTATTGACCAGGTGCTCCTCGCCGCGGAACACGTGGCTGATCTCCATGTCCAAGTCGTCGCACACCACGACAAAGTTGTAGGTGGGGGCTTCGCCGCCGCGACGCACCATGACCCAGTCGTCGATCTCGAAGTGCGGAATGGTCACGTCGCCGCGCACCAGGTCCTTGAAGCTGGACTCGCCTTCGGGGATGCGGAAGCGGATGGCGAAAGGCTCGCCCGCGTTGGCGCGGCTCTTCGACTCCGCTGCATCCAAGTCGCGGTCCTTGCCGCGATAAGCTTCGCGCTGCTTGCGCGCCTCCTGGGCTTCGCGCCAAGCGTCGAGCTCTTCGGGCGTGGAGAAATCCCGATAGGCATGACCGCTGGCCAAAAGCTCTTGGCCCACTTCCAAGTGGCGCGCCACGCGCTGACTCTGGTGGTACGGAGCATGGGGTCCGCCCTTGTCCGGGCCCTCATCCCAATCCATACCCAGCCATCGCAGACCGTCCAGAATGGCCTTTTCCGAGGCCTCCGTATTGCGGCCATGGTCCGTATCCTCGATGCGCAAGATGAACTTGCCCCCGTGGCGCCGGGCGTAGGCCCAGTTGAATAGGGACGTGCGGCACAGGCCCAGGTGAACGGTGCCGGTGGGGCTGGGTGCGATTCGAACTCTGATTTGGGTACTCATGGGATGGTTAGACCGGGCTAGTTAATACCGATCTGCCCAAGAACATACGCCAGGGTTGGGACTGGGGCACCCCGTGGTGTGTGAGAAACTTGGGTCTAAGGTAGTCTCCTTGGTGCAATGGGAGCCTGCGCCGGACTTCCTGCTTTCGTTCAGAATGACTTCACCAGCACCAGCCAAGCCAAATCGCCGGAATATTGCGAAGCTCGCCCTGCCTGCGGTGGTCGGTGGATGGGCATTGCTGATGCTTCTAGGCATGAGCTTGACTGTTCAACAGCCACCGTTGTGGGTCTGCTTGCCCATCCTGGCCGTAGGCTTCCTTGGGATCCTCCATCCACGAACACGGGCCCGCACCGCCTCTCACATTTTGGGTCTTTGCGTTTCGATTGGAGCCCTTCTCATCGCGACTTGGGCTGTTGGTTTCGCCGCAACATGCTGGCCCATGGCAGGCGCAGGCACCTGGATTTGGCGATCCCTGGCCGCTGTCACTGCAGGTTTCATCTGGATGTTCTCAGGCTTGGCCGCGAGTCGCACTTGGCCCGAATCGGTTCTAACACTCTTCGGTTTAGGCTCACTGCTCAGCTGGGGAATCCTCATCGATGGTCAGATGCTTGGTGTCCCCATGACCGGACTTTCCCTTTTCCATTGCACCTTGGTCGGAGGCTGGATGGGCAGTTCCCCTCCTGCCTCCTGGAAGGGAAAGCGAGCCAATGGTTTCGGAGTCCTAGTGGTCAGCCTCGCGGCAATTTCGGTGAGATACACGTTGGCGTTTCTCCCACCTGGTGAGCTGCGCTCCATTGCGATTGACCCATACAACTGGGAACCGGCCTATTGGGTCCAGCGAGATGTAGACGGGAAGAACACACGCTACGCATTGCGCTTAGGCGACCCGGGTGACGAGCCGATTACAGTGCTCGGAGATTTCGAGTCGCACCGTGGCCGCAGCAAATTGACCCCAGTGCAGAATCCCCAGACCATCGACGAGGTCTACCAACTGCTAGCTGACGGGGACGACGAGCGCCTTGAAGACGCGGTCGAGCTTGGAAAGGCCCCCCCGTTCGCGGCGTGGTTCTGGAAATTTCGCAGGGCCCCCNGACGCGGTTCGATTTGGGTCGAGAGCCCGGCCGATTGATTCCAGCACCCGCCGAAACCCAAGAAAGCACGCCAGGGACGGGACGGGAGCACAATTCATCACATAAGAACTTGGGCCGGGGGCTCGGTTGCTTACATTGAGGGGATGAACTCACAGAACCAACTGCAACCCCTCACCGAAGCCCAGGTGCGCGCCCTCCCCAAAGTCAGTCTGCACGATCACCTGGATGGCAGCCTGCGCCCCGCAACGATTTTGGAGCTGGCTGAGAAAGCTGGTTACAAGGAACTGCCCGAATCGGATCCGGCAGCCTTGGGCGCCTGGTTCCACCGCGGCGCCGACCGGGGCAGTTTGGCCCTCTATCTCGAGGGTTTTGCCCACACCATCGCGGTCATGCAGACCACGGAAGCCCTGGAGCGCGTGGCCTACGAGTACGCCGCCGACATGCATGCGGATGGCGTGGTTTACTTCGAAGTGCGTTTCGCCCCGCACTTTCACACCACGGRAGGCCTGGGCCTGGACGCGGTCATGGAAGCCGTCATGTCTGGTTTGAAGCGCGGCCAAGACGAATTCGCCGTGGAATCCAGCGTGATCGTTTGCGCCCTGCGCAACCAGTCCACGGACCTCTCGCTCAAATTGGCTGAACTGGCCGTGGCATGGTTCGACCGCGGCGTTTGCGGCTTCGACCTGGCCGGCGAGGAAGCCGGTCACCCGGCCAAGGAACACCTGGAAGCATTCCAGCTCATCAAACGCATGAACGGATCGATCACGATCCACGGCGGCGAAGGTTTTGGCCCGGAGAGTATCTGGCAGGCCCTGCAATTCTGCGGCGCCCACCGCATCGGCCACGGCACGCGCCTGATCGAGGACATGGCGGTCTACGAGGACAAGGTCATCAAGGTCGGCGGCCTTGCCAAGTACGTGCTCGACCATCGCATCCCCCTGGAGATCTGCCTGTCCTCCAACGTGCACACGGGTGCCTGTGAAAAGATCGAAGACCACCCCTTTCCCTACTTCCTGCGCCACGGCTACCGGGTTTCGCTCAACACGGACAACAAGCTCATGAGCAACACGACGCTGACCAAGGAGTACATGCTGGCCGCCTCCACCTGGGGCCTGGGCCTAGCCGACTTCGAACGCCTCTCGGTCAACGCCATGAACGCTTCGTTCTTCCACTACGCGGATCGCAAGCGCATCGTCAGCGAGCGCATCGAACCCGGCTTCGAAGCCCTGCGCAAGAGTCTCTAAGGCCCATGTCCTTCGACCGCACGCCACTGGACATGCAGGGCACGCTGGAGATGCGCCCCATCGACAGCGAAGCCCTAAAAGGCAATGCCCTGGGCGACGCCCATCGCCGCGAATTGCCCGTGTACGTGCCCCCTGGGAGCGATTCCCAGGGATTGCCGGTGGTCTTCATCCTCTCGGCTTTCACGGGCATGCCCGCCCCTCTCATGGAGCGCCACCCGTGGAAACTCGGCGCCCTTTGGAAGTACGAAAAGGCCGTGCTGGCCGGCGAATGCCCGCCCGCTGTGATCGTCATGCCCGACACGTTCACGCGCCTGGGCGGCAGCCAATTCGTGAACAGCTCCGCGGTCGGCAACTACGAAGACCACATGATCGAAGAGGTCCTGCCCTTCGTGCAAGAGCACTACGGCCCCGACCCCAAGAAACGCATCGTAGTCGGCAAAAGCTCCGGCGGCTTCGGCGCCCTGCACCTGGCCATGCACCACCCGGACACTTTCCAAGTGGTCGGCAGCATCGCCGGCGACTGCCACTTCGAATACGGCTACGGCTCCGAAATGCTCTCCGGCCTGCGCGAGATTTCAAAACACGAAGGCGGACCAGCCACCTTCCTCAAGCAATTCTTCGAAACCCAAAAACTCGACGGCGACGGCCACGCAGCCCTCAACCTGCTCGCCATGTCCGCCTGCTACTCCCCCAACCCGGATTCGGCTCTAGGCTTCGACCTCCCCATCGACCTGCACACCGGAGAGCGCAAACAAGAGGTCTGGGACCGCTGGCTAGCCTTCGATCCCGTACTGGCCTGCGCCCAGCACCCGGACTCCCTACGCTCCCTGAAAGGACTCTACCTAGAGGCCGGCAAGTCCGACGAGTTCCACCTGCAATTCAGCCTACGCATCCTAGTGCGAGAACTACAACGCCTGAACATCCCCCACCGCCACGAAGAATTCGACGGCGGACACTTCGGCATGGACAGCCGCTACGCGACCGTGCTGCCGCGACTCCTGGCCTACCTGAATTGAAGCCAATTGCCGCGCACACGGCAGCGACAGTACCCAGTCGGGACAACTTCGATCGTTTATCGGACGGCCCG
>JAESRM010000188.1 GCA_016764635.1 Planctomycetota bacterium | reverse complement strand
TCCGCGTTCTTAATAGTGAGACGAACCGCGAAACACTAGGCTAGGCTCCCGACCTTCAACTTCACTAAGGGACAAGAACTGAGGCCAGTACGATCCGGAACCCGACGGAACTGTTTGCACCACCAGCGGGGACAAAGAGCCGGAACGCGGACCGGCAATGGATGGACGTATTGAGAAAATCGCCGCCACGGAGGATTCGGTATGAGCTGCTCGTCGTCACGAACGGATCCGTTTGCGCTGTAGCAGGATAGTTAGTGTAAGAATCGAGGCACCACTCCCACACGTTTCCATGCATGTCGTAAAGGCCGAAGGCATTGGCAGCGTAACTTCCAACATCAACTGTGCTGTTGGATGGGCAATAGCTACTGGTGTGATGGCTATATCTAAACTTGGCGTCCGCGCAAAGAAGATCTGTGCCTACATTGAATTCCGTATTCGTTCCAGCCCGGCAGGCATACTCCCATTCTGCTTCGGTAGGTAAACGATATTCCAACCCCACTGGTACATTGCCTGCCGCCTGCTCCTGCGCCGTCAAAGCCGCGCAGTACGTCCTAGCCTGGTACCACGTGACTTGCTCCACGGGCAAGTTCGGCCCGGAGAAGGATGAAGGATTCGTACCAATCACAGCCTGGTACTGGGCCTGGGTGATCTCCATCTCACTCATCCAGAAACTCTGGGAAATCGTCACTCGATGCACCGGCTGTGTCGAACTATCGCCAAAGTACGGCGCCACCGAAGCAGCATCTGAACCCATATCAAACATCCCCGGAGGAAGCTGCACCATCCCCATGATCGGGTTTGGTTGCGCTACCGTTGGAAATGTCACGCTCAATCCGTTCGAAAAATTTGAGGAACCCCGGGCAGTCGGGGTGTCCCGGTACCAAACCTGAAAATGCCAAGTATCCCCACTCATGATGGTGATTGGCACGCTTCTAGGGATGGTGCCAGGCACATCAAATCCTGATCCTGTTGTCGAAGTCCCCACAATATTTTGCAGGACGCCTGCAGAATCAAACAAACCGACGGARTTTGATCCTCCGCCCGATGCGTTGTAACCAACGGAATACGCTGTTCCGGTTCCGATCAGGCAGAACACTCCATTGCTCGTTGCAACGCCAGGAGTGGCTTCATTTCCCACAAGAAAATAGCCAACCTCACCAGGTACACCTTGCGTGACCTCCAGGTGCAAGTTGCTCCCACCGCCATTCCCTACGAAACCGACCAAAGAGGCTGCCGCACCTGTTGAATTATTGGTCGGGCTACAAAACGGAATACCCACACTTTGGGCATGGGCACCACTGGTAAGAACTAAAGTCAGCGCAGGGAGGATGGATAGAGGGCGCAACATGAAAATCAGGAACAGAATTCCTTAGGAGAACAAATACGGAAAGCAAGGATCTTGGCTCGAGACTGCAATCCTACTCAATTTTTGACTCAGCTCCCTGAAATCACACAAGACACCCGAACGCGCCAAGATGTCCCCCCCGCCTGCGCCCCATCGAAGCCGCCATGCGCGCCGGCCGCCCCATCAAGCTCATGTACGGCGAGTCCCATACCTAGCCTATCCAGCTCAACCCCAAATGCTCTACCAGTGTCATACCAAAGGCTCCCTGGAAGCCGAGTACATCAAGACCGGCGAGCTACGCACTAACTTGTTCAGCAAAGTGCGCGAGGTGAAGGTTCCCTTGCGCTCCGGCACCGGAGTGTCGATCGCAGACGGGGTCGGATCACCCTTGGGCCGTATCCTCAGCCAATTCGAATGGCGCGGTGATCGGCTCCCAACCCAAGGACCCTTCAATGGCTAGGATTGCTGTCGCCATGGATCCAAGAATTTGGCTATTCCAATCGGAATAACGCGTGA
The DNA here is from genome assembly GCA_016764635.1 of Planctomycetota bacterium. GTDB lineage: Bacteria > Planctomycetota > UBA1135 > UBA1135 > NORP259. Next base: position 4,348 of record JAESRM010000188.1, on the reverse strand, counting down.
TGAGCTGCCCGGCGCACTCGATGAATTCGTCAGGCTTGGCCGAATGAGTCACGCCGTTGGGGAATAGGAACGCGTAGGGTTCACGGGACATCTCGGGTAGGGACTTGGCAGCCTCTTCTGCTTCCTGCACTTTAGTGAGCAGCATGACGGCTGCGGATCGATAGGCCTTCTTGGCATGAGGGCTGGCATTTTTATCTTCGGATCTGACTACGGAATGCAAGTTGTCCGTGACTTGCAGCGGGACCCTGCACGCTTCGATTGTTACTGCGATTTTCGCCAACTGAACTTGCTCTGCTAGGGCTTTCCGAAGACTGGCTGCGTGCTCCGCGAGGTCAGGCTTGGCCAACTGATTGTCCTCGGCCAAACCAAGGGCGCCAATCAGGCGCGGGGTGAATAGGGGGTTGAGCGCCTGGGCAGAGCGCAGCAGCTCCTGCTGCTCTTCGTGCATCTGCTCGGACTTAGCGCGGGTCGTTGATATGGTTCTAGTGGAGAGTTCCATGGCATTGATGATGTCCCGCATGCCCGACTCGTATAGCCGCAGGGCAAAATCAAACTTTGGAAGCCTCTCAAACCTCTTCCAATAGGCTTGCCCAAGCTCATGCCCCTTGTCCAATGCTTGGCGGAAGGCCTCGCGGGCTTGTTCGTATTCGGCCTGGGTTGGCGCCTGGACCACATCCTCGAGTTGAATGCCGTCCAGGACCAGCGGAGCTGACAAGCCCGTACCAAATACGGCTACTTGGTTGCGCCTAAGCGCCGCGACTTGATTGCCCGCCTCAAACGCGGCCTTCGATGAAACCAAACGCTCGGCGTCGAACTTGGGCCCCTCCCAGCCGGTATACCAATCTTGTGTGAGCTCGGTGCAGTAGCTCTTCCAGTGCTGAAACAGGTCTTTTGCGGGAGCGTCGAGCGAGAATTGACCCGGCTCCTCGACGGCAAATGCATTTTGCACGCGCTGCACCATGGGTGGGTGAGATGCATACATATCGACTGTGGAGTCCTTCCCCTGGGCCCAGGCCTCGTCGCTTGCTTCCTCAGGAAAGGCCATGAGGTTCTTGGCGACCAGGTATGGAAAATTATCGGGAAAGCTGCCTTGCTCAAGGCTGACATCAACGTCGTGAAAAGCGCTCTGTTCAGCGTGGGATGCCAATATGAGGCTCTTCATTGTGGCTTCAAAACACTCGGGTCCGACCATGCGAACAGCATACCCGTCCGCGTCGAATTCCATTTGCCGTGAAAGTAGACCCGTCAGTGCGTTGCCAAACAGCATGAACCCCTTAAGGATCCAACGCGAGAGGCCCACCAGACCCCGCACTCCATTCATGATGATGGCGACCTGCCACCATCCCGACTTAGACAGATCGCGGATGGTTACATCCCAACGGTCCCGCTCGTAAACTACCCGAGCAAACCATTGGTTGATCGTGGCGACCAGATAATAAGCACGCATGCCGAAGGCTTGGGTGAAGTGCCCAAACTCGTGACATAGCACCGAAGTGAGCTGCCGCGCATCCATGCAAGCCGCCAAAGGCAATCCGATTGTCAACACCAGGTCACTGCTAAAGAAACTACGCATGCCCAAGCGAAACCCGGCGGAAGCATTCATCTGCAAATCAACATCGATACGGCTGGGGGTCGGCGCGCCCTGTAATTCACAGATCCGGTCGACCAAGGCAAACAGTACGGGCTCATCCTCCTTATCCAGCGAAAGCGGTTCTTCGCGCTTGGGTTTTCGCGCAAGCAATGGCTTCAGCAAGAATGCGACCAGAACCGGGCCCGTGATCAGCACTATCGCGTAGATCATTATTCCGAGCCGCCCACTGGAATCATCGCTCGTCGGATGCCAGCCCAAGTAATCCAACCCATGCCAAATCCAGTTGTACCAGCCCATCCCCACCACGACGATCAGCCCAACATACAAAACTGGCAAGATCACCATGGCAAGAGCCACCAACCCGAGACTCAACTTGTACAAGGCGGAAGGGCCTTTGGAAGGAGCTGGCGTGGGCAATGCACACAACACGGCATCTAGTGTAAGTTCGTCTAATTTGGTTTTCGTTGCCATTGTGCTCACAGTGTATCGATAGGCATCATATTAGTCGCGGGCTATGACACGGGCGACCTGTCCAATATGATGGCGGGCAGCTTCTTAGACCTCAAGAATCCTATGACTCAAGAAACCGGACAGGAGCCCGATGACGGCAGCTACATTTGTGACTCTTGTGGAGAGGACATCGTGATCCCTATCGATGTCTCAGCAGGCCGCGACCAGCAATACGTGGAAGACTGCCCAGTCTGCTGCAATGCCAACGTCATTCGAGTCACCCTGGAAGACCACGGAGGCATAACTGTTTCCGCACAAGCTGAGTGAAGGTGCTCTAGCGCCAATGGCAATTGTGGGGGCCGACCAGGGGCAACCGCCCGGCCCCCATTGCCGACTTCACGACTCTTGCAACATCACGCATGCACGACACGGGTGCCTGCGATGAGATCGTGCACACACCTTTTGTTTTTTCTGAAGATGAAGAGCGAGTCAATCAAACTCACAAAACCACCGATTATGGGGATCGAGGCTGTAAGGGTCAGGGGCAGCATCCGTCGCAGGACAATTCGGCCGAAGCCGGCATTTGAGCCATCCAAGGTGACGATTTTGATGCCGAGGGCAGCCTTGCCGATAGTTTGGGCGCGAGTCGCCAACAGGTATCCGTTGAGCAACAGCAAAATTCCGAACCCGACGGCGGTCCACATCAGAGTCTCACCGTACCCCTGGGACTGTATGGTCGGATATCCGTCGAAAACACCCGCCTTCCACTGAATAGGCATGACAATGGCAAGCATCACTAAGCCGTCGATGAAGGCCGCCCCAAGCCGCCTTGTGCGACTCGATTGCCTGCTGTCTCCAACATCAATTTCGAGCTCTACCGTGGTGGGTGTTTGATAAGGATTGTGTTTGTTTTCCATTGTGCGCTGAGTGTACCCGAATCTGAATGCTTCGCTGGCCCACCAAAAGTAAGCGATGTGCGGCCCAGGCGCTATTTCGTCTAAGGCACTAGACGATTCGCTAGGACAAGAATCGTGAATACAGGGCCGGGACTGTCAAAAGCCTGCGTGCCGGATACGTGCTCGAATTCACCCGGCACCACATGGAAAGCGAAGGACCCGCGCCGATGGGCCCCAAATAAAGGGCTGCAACCGAAGAGGTTTCAGCCCTTTTTATTGAGGGTGCCTTGCTTTAGAAAGTCACGCTGAGTCCGTTGCTGWAATTCGAGTGTCCCGAGCCAGCCAAAGTGTCCCTGTACCAGCATTGGAAGTGGTAAGTGTCGCCCGCCATGATGGTCGTCGGCGGCACGCCAGCAATTTCGATGTCCAAAGGGACGTCGAATCCGAATGCAGAAGGTCCGCCTGTTCCGACCAAGTTCTGCAAGTTGCCATTGAAGTCGAAGGATCCCAGGGAAGTCCGATCCGTGCCAGACACGTTATAGCGGCCGAAGCTGCCGCTTCCCCCACCCACGAGGCAGAACAATCCGTCGCTGATGTTGATACCGGTGTAGGCATTGTTGCCGACAAGGAAATACCCCAGCATGCCTGAACCGTGGGGAAGCGGTGTAGGGCCTCCGGAAACGTCCAAGTGAAGTCCAGAGCCTGATCCCGAACCAAAGGTTCCTGTTAAGACTGCCGGGCCCCCCGTGGAGTTGTTGGTGGCGTTGCCACAGAAGGAAGTGATCGGCGGGACCGTGAAGTCGATGGTCAGCGTGGGTCGAAAAACGGGAGACCCGTTACGGCTGCCCACAACACGCGCAGTTCGGTTTCCTTCGCCAGCAGCCTTGATCATCCAACCATGATTATCCCCGGGGGTATCGAGGAACGATTGCACTTCAGTGGCCAGGCTGGGGGAGGTCCAGGCAAAGCGGCCCGTCGAATTCATGTTGGCCGAGGCGCTGGATGCAGGGGAAAAGTCACCACCGGGCGTGGCCCAGTTGGACGTGGCAAAGAAGGTATGGATCCAAGTGGCGTCGCCCACATCGGACGGCCCACCCTGGCCGGTGCCGTTGGAGTTGCCCTCGCCCCAGTCCGCGAGCACGCGGTGGGTCCCAAAACTGTCAGCCTGTGCTGATCCGGGAAGCAGCGTGCATGAGAGTTCCAACGTGGCGCCGGTAATGGTCGCACCGGCCGGGACGGATCCCGCCACATCGAACTTGAGCAAGAACCGGCGAATGGCGCCCTGCGCCGTCCCTCCCGTGTAGCCGGACGCACCTGCCCCGTTGCTCACCGATCCTGTTGCCGATTCATACAGGGTGTTGTCCTTTGACGGCTCAATCGTCACGGATTGAGCTTGAAGAGATTGGGTCGC
>JAESRM010000187.1 GCA_016764635.1 Planctomycetota bacterium | reverse complement strand
AGCTTACACGTCGGCTCCGGTTTACAACTGGTCTTACAACGGCCGCGGCGAGTTGATCGAAGCCAGTGACACCTCCAGCGCCAACAACGACCGCGCGTTTCAGTACGACGGCATTGGTAACCGGGAGAAGACCGTGGACGGTTTGCTTCCCGCCTTGCCGGCCCTGCCGAACTACGCCGCCACCTCGCAAAACCAATACGCGAGCATTGGCGCGCTTAGCCCTAGTTATGACGCGGATGGCAATGCCACGGGGTATCCGTTGCCCGCGGCACCGGGGCAACTGTCGACCTTGGTCTGGAACGGTGAGAACCGCCTGATATCGGCCACCGTCGCCGGTACAACGTCCACCTACAGCTACGACTACCGAGGCCGCCGCATCAGCAAGCAAGTCGGCGCGGCCCCGGCCACCCGCTACATCTACGAAGGCTGGAACGTCATCGCGGAGTATGTGAGCGGCACACTCGACCGCTCGTACACCTGGGGCATGGACCTCAGCGGCAGCATGCAAGGAGCGGGCGGCGTAGGCGGCCTGCTCGCCGTACACATCGGCACCGAAAACTACTTCCCGACGTATGACGGCAATGGAAACGTGGGCGAGTACTTGGACGCGAGCGGCGCAGTCGCAGCCCACTTTGAATACGACGCCTTTGGCAATGAGACGGTGTCGAGTTCAAGCGCCGGCGCCCCGACATTCGCGCATCGCTTTAGCACGAAGCCATTGGATGCTGAGTCTGGACTCTACTACTACGGTTTTCGCTACTGTGAGCCCATAACCGGACGGTGGATTAACCGTGACCCAATTTTTGAGCGAGGAGGAATTAATCTAGTTGCACTGGTCCGGAATCGGGTGGTCAATAGTTGGGATGGATTAGGGCTAGCCGAAATGTCTTGGTCTGAAAAGTTTGCGCTTCTCAAGCTCGTAGGGCTTCGGAGGGCAGGGACGGTAAAACGAGCGGGGATAATGGCGAGTTCTGGTGCAACTGTTCTTGAGCCGAGGAAGGACAAGAGCAAAACTAAGAATTGGGGGAATGAGTGGGATGCTGTTCGCCATTGTCTCTTTCAATGCTATTTGTCGAGAGCTGTAGGTGCGGGAATGGCCGCCGGAGTTGGTGAAATCCACGAGGATCATGCGGGGTTGCTGCCCGCTAAGGATGTACCTAAAGGGTACGATTCACCGGAAGAGTTTGCCAAATATGATCGCGCAATGGATGAGTGGAACAATTTTGTAGGAAGAGTTCTTAGCGGGCAGAAAGGGAATTGCTTCCTGCTGTGCAGAGAAGCGAGAGGGTGCCTGTGGGTGAATAGGCCCGCAAGGAATGGAGAGCCTGGAGGGTATCAAAATTGAAGCAAAGGAATACCTTGACAGCCAATTGGACTTGGTCGGTGGTGCTTCCTATCGCTATCGCCGTAGCAGTATCGTGCATCTGGCTTTGGAATTTCTACTATTTGTCTTCGAGCATAGAGCGTCCACTTCATCGGATGCTTGAAGAGATTCGCATGGTTGAGGCGGGTCCGAGAAAGTCGATTGGGACTGAAGATTTTGCGCTACGGGTTGCCATTCCAAGTGAGCTGGATGGGAAATTCCTTGTCTTTGCTTCCCCGTATTCGATCCAATTTGATTCAAAGGGAGGACACGCGAGGTTTGGGGAATATTCTGTCGCGCAAATGGCGAAATTCGTATCTTCCCCACCAGACCATCACATTTTTTGCTTTGGCGATGATGGGGATTTTATTCGAGTTGAAGATCACTTTGCATTTGCTGGCTTTGTTGATATTCGCCTTAAATCAGATCATGAACTTTTGATGGTGTTCGAGGAGGGCACCTTGGCAGCCATGCGGATTGTACCCCCAACTGAGACTTCATCCAATTTTGAGGCACTCCCGAGCAGCTCTTCGTTTAGTCAATGATCGGAATGATATTGCCTTGTTACCTCCCATTAAGTCGACCACAGGGGGGTGGGCTTGCGGTGGCTGAGATCTATTTGAAGTGGTCTTACGGTTGGAGTGCGCCTCGGTTGGCGGTTAATTTGTACCTGCAAACTCTACGTACTTTTCAGGATCTGGCCTATGGCTCGCTGGAGTCGGTGGTGTATTCGAATGACCCGACGGGCACGGCGGGTGTGACTTATACCTACGATGCGTTTGGTCGGTCTTCGACGGTGGGGCAGGGTGGCAACTTGCACACTTATGGCTATGACGCGGGYAGCCTGATGCTCGATACGGASWCGATTGCGTATGACACSRATGGCRATGGCGYGGCGGACTTCACTCGSGTGCTGGAYATGACGCAGGATGYGCTTTTGCGWSCGACYGGGCATGTGYTGAAGGACGGCGCGACGATTGAGAAYGCGGTCGTYTACACCTATGAMGGKGCCGGTCGTTTGCAGACGGTGGGAGGCGCAGGGCAATCGGGCTCGGCGGGCTTCCTATATGAATACGAGACCAACGCGGTCGCGCTTYTGAAGAAGGTCACTGGTCCRGTSCACACCGTAACCAACGGCTACGAGGAYCACCGCAACGTGCTGGCCAACAAGGAGAAYATGAACGCTGCRGGCASCAACSTGATCAGCGAGTTTACCTACACGACCAACAGCATCGGYCAGCGCACGCATCTGACGACCAGCGGCTCGGCTTACACGTCGGCCCCGGTYTACAGCTGGGCYTACAACGGCCGCGGCGAGTTGATCGAAGCCAGTGACACCTCCAGCGCCAACAACGACCGCGCGTTYCAGTACGATGGMATCGGCAACCGGGAGAAGACCGTGGACGGTTTGCTTCCCGCCTTGCCGGCCCTGCCRAAYTACKCMGCCACMTCRCAAAACCAATACGYGAGCATTGGCGCGCTTAGCCCGAGTTACGATGCCGATGGCAATGCCACGGGGTATCCGTTGCCTGCGGCACCGGGGCAACTGTCGACCTTGGTTTGGAACGGTGAAAACCGCCTGATATCGGCCACCGTCGCCGGCACAACGTCGACCTACAGCTACGACTACCGAGGCCGCCGCATCAGCAAGCAAGTCGGCGCGGACCCGGCCACCCGGTTCATCTACGAAGGCTGGAACGTCATCGCGGAGTATGTGAGCGGCACACTCGACCGCTCGTACACCTGGGGCATGGACCTCAGCGGCAGCATGCAGGGCGCGGGCGGTGTAGGCGGCTTGCTCGCGGTACACATCGGCACCGAAAACTACTTCCCGACGTACGACGGCAACGGAAACGTGGGCGAGTACTTGGACGCRAGYGGCGCGGTTGCMGCKCACTTCGARTACGACGCTTTTGGCAATGAGACGGTGTCGACTTCAAGCGCCGGTGCCCCGACATTCGCGCATCGCTTCAGTACAAAGCCATTGGATGGGGAGACGGGTCTCTACTACTACGGCTATCGATACTTTGAGTCGATGGCAGGACGCTGGTTGTCCCGAGATCCGATTGAGGAGAAAGGGGGGGTAGCCTTGTTTGTATTTGTCGCGAATAACGGGCTAGGCAAAGTTGACAGGTTGGGGCTGGAGGAAATCAGTAAGTTTGAAATTGCGCACCATATTTGGAGCATCGGGCTGGTCAATGCGATACACATTGGGCCCGCAGCGGACAAGGGGAAGGCAGCTGGCAGACACGTCACACCGGCATCTCCAGTAGGCAGTGGTTCGGGGGGGGAACAAGATGCTGTGCGCCATTGTGTTTGGATGTGTAGTCTGGCCAAAAGCATCGGGGGTGAGAGAGCAAAGAAAGTTGGCGATATCCACGAAGCGCACGCAACCTCAGCTAAAGAAGGAAAGCAGCCTGCGCAGTATTCATCGGCGAAAGCATTTGACAAGGCCGATACCGAAATGGACCTGTTCAACAATTCCGCGGGCATAGCAGTAGCAAGCGCTGGAGATAGCTGTGAGGCTGGATGTCGAGATCGGCTAAGGAAGGGATGCTTGCGTGTGAATGCTCCTGGTGGATACGGTCCACCTAAACCGCCCAAGAAAGGAAAAAAATAGGAATACAGGTATTGTAATGAAAATTATGCCCTCTGCGAGGGTGCTCTTGATGGGCGTAGCTGGGTGCGCGGTGTTTTCACTATTTGCCGGTCACTGCAAAAATGAAGAGACCGTGATTCAGCGCTTTAGTTCKGAGATCAATCAGGCATTGCTGGATAATACAGATATGTCAGGCCTAAGTCGTGTGAACGTGCCCATACCGCCAAGCCTGATCGAGGGAGCGATTTGTGTTGCTGGGCCATACTCCCTAGGCCCCGATTGTGAGGAGTTGCTGGATTTGGTTGGGGAGGCTGCGCTAGTGAAGATGACTAAGAACAAGGGATATGACGAAACGCGTTACCTTTTCCACATCGATGCTAGTGGAGGTGTGGACTATGTTCCTATCGATTGGCCTGTGTTCATCGGGAAGCACTATGAGAAGCGGCTAGTTGGTGGGGAGGTGCTCGTACTACTGCTGGACGGGTTGGAGCTTGTCGGGATCGACACGGAATAGAGGAGACAGCGTCGGACCCGCAACCTTCCAATATTGACCGTTAAGTACGGCACGGAAGCGTTGGCCGAATTGTGGGCATGCGGCCTGAACCCATCGGTCGTTCAGTCGGTTAAGGGATCGCAAACTTATGCGCGGCTCTATCAGTATGATAGTCTGGGTCGCATGTCCGAGTTGCGCACCTACCAATTTTGGCCTATGGGGAGGATGAGTGAATAAAAGTGAATCGATTGAGGGGATGGGGGGGAAGTTATTCCGCTTCGGGCTGCCGCAGCACAACAAGCATGCATACGGTGTGGACTCTGAGGGCAATGTAGTACGAGTCGTTTTAGGGACGCCGGCGAGGCAGTTTGACGAGTTGGCGGAGGTTTTTATCCGGCAGGCTGTGCCGGTAATTCCTGGTTTCATTTATTACGTTGATAGTGATGGGGATGTGGTTGGAGCGCCGGATAGGAACTACGGCAAGAAACCCCCAGTGAAATCAGAACGACAACTTGCTGCTGAGGCTCGCGAGGATCAAGCGCTGAAGGCGATGTTCGAGGGGAGCGATGGACTTTATGACGAAGTCACGGAGTATTTGAACAAGAAGTATGAAGGTCGCTATCCGCCTCTAGGTGTACCAGTTTCTGAACTCGAAGCGGAGCTGAGAGAAGTCCATGCCCGTCTTCTCAAAGAGAGAGATGGTGGTTGACTGTTCGGTTGCGGTGTCGTGGATGATAAGTGGATTCCTATCTCACCCTTTCGGGATAGCGGGCGCGGGCTTACTTGCCGGCTCYTTTGTCGCGGCGGGCTTCTTGTTGTTGGCGCTTTTTGGTGGAGGTGAAGGCGCAGATGGGGCAGGTGGTTAGGTTGTGGTAGCGGGCTGGGCAGAATTGGCGGCCGAAGAAGATGATGCGTAGGTGCAGGGGGTTCCATTCTTCGCGGGGGAAGAGGGCTTTTAGGTCCTTTTCGGTGCGTTCTACGGTGCTGTCGTTGGAGAGGCCCCAGCGGGCGGCTAGGCGGTGGATGTGGGTGTCCACGGGGAAGGCGGGTACGCCGAAGGCTTGGGACATGACCACGCTGGCGGTTTTGTGGCCCACGCCGGGTAGGTCTTCGAGCTCTTCGAAGGTTTTGGGCACTTGGCCGCCGTGCCGCTCGACCAGGAGTTCGGAGAGTCGTTTGACGTTTTTGGCTTTGGTGGGGGCCAGGCCGAGGACGCGGATTGTTGCGAGGATGGCTTCGACCTTTTGCTTGGCCATGGTGGCTGGGTTGGGGCCGATRCCGAACAGGTCGGGSGTGACTTCGTTGACCTTTTTGTCCGTGGTTTGGGCGGAGAGYAGSACCGCTACGAGCAGGGTGAACGGGTCCGTGTGGTCCARGGGGATCGGCGTGGTCGGGTACARGTCGGCCAGGATCTTGGAGATGCGCAGGGCTTTTTCGGAGCGTTTCATGGGGAGGGGCTGCTTGGCAGGGGCCGTAGCCTAGCAGGCGGGGCTGTACCCTGCTCCGATCGGTCCCAGAAGCTCGCAGGCTCCAGGGGGGAGGCCGGACCGCGCAACCGGACGAACCGGGCAGATTCAGCGCAAGCTTGGTTAGATCCAGCCAACGCAACTTTTCTAAGGCCTTGTGGGTGACCTTCCTTTAAGCTCGTAGGACCCTGCTGCGCAAGCATTGCAACGCACCTACACCATGACGGAACCCCTATCGCAAGCCCCGGCCACCCCAGCTAGCAAGTGGTTGCGGCGCGGGCTTTACAGTTTGTTGTCGTTGACCTTGGCTTTGC
>JAESRM010000186.1 GCA_016764635.1 Planctomycetota bacterium | reverse complement strand
AATAGTGGGCTCCAAGATGTGGTGCCCAACCACTGAAGCGTCAGCGACACGGCATCGGTCAGGCTTGATGAGTGCCTGGGGTTACGGTCACGGCACCTAGGCTGGAAGCTCCAAGCCTCGCCAGCCAGCACCATGATCGCGCCCATTGAGGACGAGAAGTGGCTCAGGTCGACCACCTGATTGAGCCCGTGGGCCAGACCTGGCGGGCTCCGGTTTTCGCTCGCCACATCCAGATCCCCGACGATTCCAGGCACTCATGGGGCTTGCCGCCCCGCCCATGACCCAGGTTGATCCTACCACCCTGGGCGCATCCAGTTCCCGTCCCACACCTGCATCAAAGCCCCCCCTATTGACGCCCCAGGCCCCCTGAAGTGGTAGACTTCCTCCCCGAGACCCCATTATGGCACCCAAAACCCCCTCAGACGCCCGCTTGACCCACCTCCAGAAGCTGGAGGCCGAGGCCATTCACATCATGCGCGAGGCCGTAGCCGAGAGCGAACGCCCTGCCATGCTGTACAGCATTGGCAAGGACAGCTCCGTCATGCTGCACCTGGCCCAAAAGGCATTCTTCCCGTCCATCCCGCCGTTTCCTCTGGTCCATGTGGACACCACCTGGAAATTCTCGGAGATGTACACCTTCCGGGAGAAGATCGCCGAGCGCACGGGCATGGAACTCATCGTGCACATGAATCCCGAGTGCGTCGAGCGCGGCATCAACCCCTTCGAGCATGGCTCCGCGATCCACACCGACATGTGGAAGACCGAGGGCCTCAAGCAGGTCATCGATCTGCACCGCTTCGACCTGTGCTTCGGCGGAGCCCGCCGGGATGAGGACAAAGCGCGCGCCAAGGAACGCATCTTCTCCATTCGCTCCCCCCAACACCAATGGGACCCCAAGCGCCAGCGCCCTGAACTCTGGCAGCTTTACAACGTGCGCCGCAGCGCCGGTGAAACGATCCGCTCGTTCCCTATTTCCAACTGGACCGAACTCGACGTTTGGCAGTACGTACACCTGGAAAAGATCCCGATCGTGCCCCTGTACTTCTCCGCCCCGCGCCCGGTCGTGGATCGCGACGGCACCTGGATCATGGTCGACGACGACCGCTTTCAATTACGCGACGGTGAAACCCCCGTCACCAAATCCGTACGCTTCAGAACCCTGGGTTGCTACCCGCTCTCCGGCGCGATCGAAAGCGAAGCGGACTGCCTGACCGACATCATCCAAGAGATGCTGCTGGCCACCACATCCGAACGGCAAGGTCGTTTGATCGATTCGGACGGCGGTTCCGGATCCATGGAGAAGAAAAAGCAAGAGGGTTACTTCTAATGGCACACATCTCAGATCTGATCGCGAAGGATATCGACGCTTACCTGCTGCAACACCAGTACAAGGGCTTACTTCGTTTCATCACCTGCGGCAGCGTGGACGACGGCAAGAGCACGCTCATCGGGCGCCTGCTCTATGACTCGCACATGGTGTTCGAGGACCACCTGGCGGCCCTGCAAACGGACTCCGCCAAAGTCGGTACCCAGGGCACAAAAATCGACCTGGCCCTGCTGCTCGACGGCCTGACCGCCGAGCGCGAGCAAGGCATCACCATCGACGTGGCCTACCGTTTCTTCTCCACSGAAAAACGCAAGTTCATCGTGGCCGATACGCCCGGGCACGAGCAGTACACGCGCAACATGGTCACCGGCGCCTCCACCGCCGACGTGGCCATCCTGATGGTCGACGCGCGCAAGGGCATCCTCACGCAAACGCGCCGCCACAGCTACATCGTCTCCCTGCTCGGCATCAAGCACATCATCGTGGCCATCAACAAGATGGACCTGGTGGAGTACTCCGAAGAAACCTACGAGACCATCAAAAAAGAGTACGGCGACTTCGCGCGCCGCATCGACCTGGAGGACGTGACCTTCATCCCCGTCTCCGCCCTCGACGGCGACAACGTGACGAAGCTGAGCGACAACATGCCTTGGTACAAGGGCCAAACGCTCATGCAATACCTGGAGACAGTGCCCGTGGGCGACACCGCCGCTGCCTCGGCCTTCCGCATGCCCGTTCAATGGGTCAACCGCCCCAACCTGGACTTCCGCGGCTTCTCCGGCCGCATCGTGGGAGGCTCCATCAAACCCGGCGACGCCATCCGCGTCCTGCCTTCCGGCACGACCAGCACCATCGACCGCATCGTGACCATGGACGGCGACCTGGACGAAGCCGTAGCCGGCCTCTCGGTCACGCTCACCCTAACCGACGAAATCGACGCCAGCCGCGGCGACCTGATCTGCGCCGCCGAAGCCCCCGCCGAAGTGGCCGACCAGTTCGAAGCCCACATCATCTGGATGCACGAGGACGAGATGCTGCCCGGCCGTCCCTACCTGATCAAGATCGGCACCAAGGTCGTGGGCGCCACGCTGGCCCATCCCAAGTACCGGGTGGACATCAACAACCTGGACCACCTGGCCGCCAATACCCTAGCCCTCAACGAAATCGGCGTCTGCAACATCAGCTTGGACCGCAAGATCCCCTTCGATCCCTATTCGAAAAACCGGGACACGGGCGGCTTCATCATCATCGACAAGCTGACCCAAAACACAATCGGCGCCGGCCTCCTGCACTTCGCCCTACGTCGCTCCCACAACATCCACTGGCAAGACGTCAAGGTCAACAAGGCCCTGCGCTCCAGCCAATCCAACCACAAACCCGGCGTGATCTGGTTCACCGGCCTCTCCGGCTCCGGCAAGTCCACCATCGCCGACATCGTCGAATCCAAGCTCAACGGCATGGGCGTGCGCACCTACCTGCTAGACGGCGACAACATCCGCCACGGCCTAAACCGCGACCTAGGCTTCACCGACGCCGACCGCGTAGAAAACATCCGCCGCATCGCCGAACTCTCCGCCCTCATGGTAGACGCCGGCCTAATCGTACTCACCGCCTTCATCTCCCCCTTCCGCGCCGAACGCCAACTAGCCCGCGACCGCGTCGAACCCGAAGAGTTCCTAGAAGTCCACGTAGACACCCCCCTAGCCATAGCCGAACAACGCGACGTAAAAGGCCTCTACGCCAAAGCCCGCGCCGGCCAACTAAAAAACTTCACCGGCATCGACTCCCCCTACGAAGCCCCCGAAAACCCCGAAGTCCGCGTCGACACCAGCCAACTAACCCCCGAAGAAGCCGCCGACCAAATCATCGAAGAGCTACGCAGCCACGGGCGACTGGGGTGAATCGGTGTCTGAAGCCGTATTCACTCAATGTCTTTCTATGAACCGGCCAAAGGCTGGACGCTGATCTGCAAGGCGCTGGACGCACCAAGCCCTGCGAACACTCTGTTATCCAACCTCAATGGAATCCCACGTAACGACCGCCGTTGACGCTGTATTTGCACGCCTGGAGGCCTCCGGCTATGACTCCCTAAATGAGTTGCAGCGCACGCTACTCTGCGTGTGGCCGCGGTTGGAGAAATCGACAACGGCGGATTCGATCAATTCTTCTTCAATACGTCAGGTGATTGGGCGACCGATACGGTCACCGCCTTCGTCAGGATCGGCGCGCCAAGTCTTGCTCAAGTCGTCAAGGATGCGATCAGCGCGTTTCCCGAGGGAGGACCTTCACGTGAACTAGATACGCGGAGGGAACAACTCGACTCGCTTTCGCCTCAAGCCCAAAACAAGCTGGCAATGCAAGACGATAGGTTCGATTCAAAAAACCCGGATGTCGACCCCCTGATCAACGTCTTCGTCGAAGGGCACTACTCAGAGCTGCATGAACGGTAGTATCGGACATTTCGGGTACGGAACACGATACAGCGATACAGTGTCTGACCCCATGTCGCCCACTAGCGACAGATAATGGCCTGACACCGTATTCAATCCAACCAATCCGTTTTGCATAGAGATCCTGAAGCATCCCTTCCACCCAGAAGGCACCCTGGAAATTTCGGTCAATGGGGTCAACCTTATTGGGTTAGGACTTGGATGCGCACCAAGCTGCCATTGTTCATCATCAACCTCGGGATCGCAGGCAAGGGGCAAAACTGCGAAGCGGCTGGTGGAAAACACGTGTGGTACAATCAGGACGGTAGGAAGAGCGCATGTTACCATTGCAAAGTAACAAGGCTGGGCAGGCTCTGGGAGACCGAGCAGGAGTTTCAGCGCCATGTGAATGACGCCCTAGAACCCCATTCTCAAGCACTTATTAGCGTTCTCCGGCAACTTGTCCTTCACGACTATCCGCATGAGGTCGTCAGCGTCGAATTTGAGGTCTTCCCGCAGAGCTTTCCATCGGGATTTCCGGTGCGTGCATTCTTCATGGACAAAGACAACACCGAGTTTTTCATTTCCAAGGATGGCGCGCCGGCGTATCCGAGTCCAGTTGACCCGGAGCTGCTGGAGCTTTCGCGGGTCTACAGAGCTGACGCGGCCAAGGACCTTCTCGACGCAGATCCGGATGCGGACGACCTGACGCTAGCCGGCGAGGCACTCATTCCTTGGTTCAGCCGATGCTGGCTTGAAGCAGGCGGTGCAGTATTCACACGCTCGGCAACGATCAGCTTGCACGACGGCGGTCGGTTCTTCGACCTGGTTGAGCAGAACTGGCAAGGGTGGTAGATTGCTATTTGACTAGCATGGATATAGCGCCTGACTCAATGTATCCCGCAGACACAGTATCCCACGAACCATGAATCCTCCGGACAATTTGACCTACGGCGTGCGGGCGGGATGCGGAGCCATTGCTGGCGTCGCACTCTGCCTGAGCGCGTGCCTGACTTCGCTTGACGATGTGACAGTCGCTGGCTGCGTGGTTGTGGCTCTTGTGATCATCGGCTGCGCGTTTGCTGCGGCCCGCTATGGAGATCGCTTCTGGCACTGGCTATTGAAATGGTTTCCGTAGGTGTAAAATCGCGAGCGGCGCTGTCGAACACGCGATACTGCACGATTCCGAGCCGCGTTCGTCGTCAGTTACGAAGCGCCTAGCGCCCTGCTACCCAGCACCCGATCCGAAAGTCATCGTCCCCTGGCACATATCTGTCATGATGAGCGACATGGAGTCAGACACTGTATGCTCTGCTGCATGCTTTTTGACACTGGATGCTTTCTCGACCAATCGGCCTGGAGGACACAATGAATTTCATCGTTCTATTTGTGGCGATCGGCTTCACACTGAATATTCGTTGGCTTCGACGGGACCTGAAGCGCCTCGAAACGGAAGTGATCGAGCTTCATAAGGAGCTCCTCCACATCAGAGATCAAGCCAGATAACAAGGCGATGCAAAGAATCAGGCTACACCCAACGGCCGATCACCCCAACGCTTGGCAAAAACACAGAGGATTCCAAATGACAGAATCTAGTCTTGGCAGAACACATCGGGCCATTGCCCTACTCGTCGGAGTATGGTCCTTAGGCTGGTGGCAGTACCTACAGCAAGTCGGCCCGGTATCACACTCTAGTTGGCTGAACCGATGAAGCTCGACCCAAATAATCTATTCCGCTCAAATGGGAGAGGTCCCGAGCTCGTCGCCCTTCACTGGGACCGTGCCTCGGTCTTAGTCGGTGCAGACTTCCGGAATCCTGACCAAGTCGACTTGACACACATTCGCTTCCTTGAGGCTCAGGTTGTGATGGTCACCCCCGAAGAGGTTGTCGGGGCAAATGACTTCTCCCATGGATTGGTTGACCTTGGGCGCACTGATTGGCTGCGGTGATTCAACCAGGACCACCTTTCCAAGTGCACCCACATTCGCGTCACTTTCTATGACGAAGTCATCGATGCCGTATGTGAAGGCATCTCCCTAAGCTCGGGCTCCCTGAGGCCAGCCTGACGAAGAACGCGGTCGGTATCGCAGTATCATCAGAGACTGTATTCTTCCAGCACAACCCTCCCCTGCAGCCTGCTACGCAGGTCTGTATAAAATGTAGTTAGCTGGACCGTGGAATACAATCACCACCCCATCATCGATCGCCCTTGGGAATTCGACATCACCGAGTTTCGATACCATGTCGGTCTCGACGGGTCGACGCCGTTCATCGACTTGACGCTTGTCCGTGGCGAGCTGATTCGGCGCCTGCGCTTCGTCCAGCCGCGGGACATCCAGATTGAAGAAGGGTGCTTTCCTCAACCGACTCGTGGAATGGCAATACTGGACGTCAGCGATCAACAGCTCGGAGACCTGAACGTCCATGTTGCTGATTTCGAAGGGACCAGAGGCGCATTGACCTTCTGGGCCAAAGATGTACTCGACCGTGATGCGATTGGCCGCAGCCAACAAGCCGATTCAACG
>JAESRM010000185.1 GCA_016764635.1 Planctomycetota bacterium | reverse complement strand
CCAACTACTGCCCGGCCACGTGCTCCTGGAAGACCTGCGCACGACCGACGGCACTTTGCTGATGGCTTCAGGCCGACTCGTCTCCCAGACCCTGCTCGAGACCATTCGCCAATACTCCCACCTCAAAAAGATCCACGAACCTCTGATCATCGCGACACCGGATGAAGAGCTGGCTCGCGTCGAGTCCACAGGGGAATAGGCGGCGGATGGCTAGCCGCGGCCTTGGTTCCACATGCGTAGCGCGGCCAAGTAACCGACCAGTGGAAAGAGGCCGAAAGTCAGGCCGAGCATCCAGGGAAGAGGCAAATGGCGATCGGAAACGATCATGGCCAGTGCCCAAAAAACACCGGATCCAAGGCCGAGGCCGAGCACTCCTCGGCGCCATATGAAGCGGCGTTTGGCTGTTTTAGGGTCCAGGGGCATGGGACCAATGTAGCTTCTAGGGGTCCACAGGCAAGCTTTTGCCGAAAATGTAGGTCCGGCAAGCCTAGCGGCCTTGCGAAAGTATCATCGTCTGATACTTTGAATGCATGCTGACCGTGAACCTTGATTCCGACGAACCCCTGCTCGACCAGATCGTGCGGGGCATCCGTACCGCCATCGCATCCGGCCAAGTGCCCGCCGGAGCCGAGCTGCCGCCCGTTCGACAGCTCGCCATGGACCTGGGCGTGAACTGGAACACGGTTTCGCGGGCCTATCGGGTCTTGCAAGCAAGCGGCTTGGTGCACACGGCGCGGGGACGCGGTACGCGCGTGACCTCCGAGGTCGAAGTCAACGGCGAAGCGCGCAAGTCCGTGCGCGAGCGCCTGACCGCCCAAGTCCAAAGCATCCTGACCGATGCCAAGCTGGCTGGCCTCAAGCGCTCAGAGCTTGAGAAAATGCTGACCAAAGAATGTGAAGCCATGTGGCCCTCACGTTAGGAGATGACCACTATGCACATGTTTGACCTGATCTTCCCTATTTTTATGATCGGCTTTCCAGCTGTGCTGGCCTTGTTTCAGCGGACAACAGAATCCACCGAACAAGAAGACACCAACCGGTTGGAACGTCGGCTTTGCATTGCCACGGGTCTCGGTATTGTGCTGGTCATAACCGTTTGGAGCCTCCGGTTCATTCCTGAATCGAGCGGTGTTCTGGACATGCTTCCTACCATGGGCTTGGAGTCCATACCGACCGCCTTCCTGGCCCAGGTCGGTTTCTTCATTCTTTGGTTCCATTTTGCGATGCCCCTGATTCGAGCCTATCGCCCGGAGTTTGAGGAAGTAGTCAACGGCCAGAATTCAAAGCCAAACCAACCCGTGCGCTCCGCCAGCTTGACCCCACGCCAGCCCCCCTCCGCCCTTCACATCAAATCCACAATTTGGACGCTAGGGCTCTGGCTTATCGGCTTCGCTTCCTTCCTCTACGGGTGGAAGACCTATGGCTTACCCGAAGGCAAGAGTACGTCCCAGCACCTCATCCTCTGCGGCATGGGCCTGATCGCCGCCCTGTCGGTGGCACTGGTCATTCCACTGGGTCATCGCACCATGTTTCTCTCGCCCGAGCCCCTGCACGCCGGGCGATCTCTCGAACTCGAGCAGGCATACAAAAGCAAGCACACCTGCCAGGGTCGCCTGATCCTTGGATCGATCCTACTCGTCATTTCACTCATCCTGCTCATCCCCCTGTCCCTCGCCTTTCACTTACGATTTACGGGATCTGATTGGGGCCTAATCGGTGGCCTTTTCGGTACTGTCGTCGGTGTCGGAGGGGCCGTCGTAGGAATTTTGATTTCCTATCACAGACTCAAGATCCACCGCATCGAACAGGGTGATCTAGAAAGGCTCTAGAAAGGCAAAGAATAGGGAAGTGAGCCTCCTACTCCCCCACAAGCGTCGCCAAGCTGACCGAAGAAAACGTCGAGCGTACGGTTTCGCCGACCTCTTCGAAGAGACCCATCAAGCGGCAGTGGGGCAAGGTTTCGCCAGGGCATTGTTCGCCTGAGATACCGCGCAGCATGCACGTATCCGGCGTGGGCGTCGGCTCGAAGATATCGAGGATGTCCTGCACCGTAACCTCGGCGGACTTGCGCGCCAAGAGATAGCCGCCGCCCACACCGCGAACACCTTTGGCTACGCCCGAACGCGTCAATTGCTGCATGACTTTGGCCACTACGTTTTCCGGGATGCTATAGCGCTCCGCCACCTGGTTCGAAGTCACCGGGCGCCCTTCGGCCAAGGCCATCTCAAGTGCCGCATGCAGGGCGTATCGGGTACTTTTGTTGTAGTTCAAGGTTTTAGGCGATGAGTTGCCCGCCATCCACGCGCAGGACTTGGCCGGTCATGTGACCCGCTAAACTGGAGCACAGGAAGAGCGCCACGCCCGCAACATCTTCGGGGGTGCCGGCCTTGCACAAAACCGTCTCCGCAATCGCTGCGTCTCTAACTTTCTGGGGTAGGTTGAGCGTCATGTTCGTGTCGATCAGACCCGGGGCGATGGCGTTGACGCGCACGCCATCTCGACCTAGCTCATGGGCGGCTGATTTGGTCAGGCCGATCAAGCCTGCTTTGCTGGCCGCGTAATTCGACTGCCCGCGCTTGCCGCGTTGGCCATTGATCGAAGTGATCATCACCACGCTTCCCCGCTTTGATGCCCGCAGATGCGAGGAAGCTGCGCGCAGCAATAGGAAAGCCGCATCCAGATTGACGCGCATGACCGCGCTCCAATCCTCATCTTCTAACTTCCAGAGCACGTTATCGCGCGTGATTCCAGCGGCGTGGATCAAGATATCCAGGCCGCCGTTTTCATCGGCAACGGACTGCACGAGCGCGTCGACTTGCTTCCGATCGGTCACATCGCACGCCACGCAACCATTGGCTTCCGTGAGGTCCACGCCCACGACCTTTACGCCCGCGCCGGAGAGAACATCAGCAATCGCCTTGCCAATGCCGCCAGCAGCACCCGTGACGATGGCCACCGCACCGTCAAGACCGAGGGACTGCACTACGCGTTGCTCCAGTTGGGCTTGCGCTTCTCGAGGAAGGCCGCAATGCCCTCATTGGCGTCCTTGGTGACCATCAAGGTCTCCAAGTAGGACTTCTCCAGTTCGGTGATATCCTCGTCGAAGCGTCGGTTGAAGTTGTGGCGCGCGGCTCGAGTCGCGATGCGCAAAGTCGATGCGGAGCGCGCCAGTAGGTGCTCTCGGACCCAACCCAAAGCCGCAGCTTCGGGATCATCGGACAACTCGTCGACCAACCGCATTGCAAAGGCCTCCTCTGCCTTGACCGTGCGGCCGGTGATCAACAGGTCATCCGCCCCACCGCGGCCGATGCGGTCAGCGAGGATCGCGGAGCCCACGGGCGCAAAMACWCCSAGCATGATTTCCGGCTGACCGWAACTCGATTCCGGATGGGCGAAGATGCGTTGGCAAAAAGCGACCAGCTCCAGGCCTCCGCCCAAGCAGCAACCGCGCACGGCGGTCACCACGGGCACACCTGATGCGATGATCGTACGGAAAAGGCGATGAAAGCCCTCCAGCATGCCAGCCACCTGGTCCGCTTGATGTTCCTCCACACTCGCACCAAAGCAAAAGTGCTTGCCTTCTGCGGTGAGGACCACGGCTTTGAGCTCGGGCGCACCTGCAGCCATCTCAAAAATCTGGATCAACTCGGCGGTCATCTGCGCGTCGAGAATATTGCCCTTGGGCGAGTCCAGAGTGACTTTCCAAATGGCGCCGCCCTCAAGCTCGGTGGTACGGACTTTCTCAAGGCTTAGGTCTTTGGTCGATTCGGTACTCATGCTTCGGAATCCTCTAGGTCAAGTTCGAGCTGCACAAAGGGTCCGCCCACGAATCCATGGTTGCGGAAGAAGGAAAGGAACGGGACGTCCGTGCGCTGCACCATGGTACGCAGTGAATGCACTCCGAGTGTCTGGAAACACTCGCGGGCTTGATTCAAAAGTGCCGAGGCGCAGCCTTCGCGCGCCCTATCGGGATGCACGCCCAGGGCGACGATCCAACCACACTCCGAAGACCCGAACTCGAAGGCTCGCACCTCGCCAAATAGGTAACCCTCGACACCGGCCTCGCCTTCGATGGCGAGGGCGATGCAGTTGGAATCCTTAAGGAAGTGAGCGAAGACCTCGCGCCAGTACAGTTGCTTGGATTCGCCAGTCAGTTCGGCATCCAGCTTCACAACCGCGGGTAGATCCGCAATGCGCGCGACCCTCACCTTTTGACTTGTGCTCGTATTCATGCTTTGACCGTGGGTTTGCTGCCTGCGGCCTGCGCATCGGCAAGCAATTCGTCCACGAGTTCCGGTCCCCACATGGCGCCTTCCGCGATGCGCTTGCGTAGAAGCAGGAAGTCGGCTTCGCGGCAGGAGCGTCCGCCTTCGTTGAAGGCGCGGAAGCCTGTTCGGGCTTCGGTCATCATGTTCAAACCGAGCCAAGCGCGGTTGGTCTCTTTGTTGGCGTCCCAGTGGGCTAGCTTGTGCTTGCGAACGCTGCTGATCGTCTTGCTCAAGCAACCGGGGAAGGTCATGGCCAACTTGCCGACCAGCTCGTCGACGGCTTCGTCGAGTTTGCTGAGGTCGATGGTGCCGCTTTTTAGTTTGGACTTGCCTGCTTCGCGCGCTTCGCCGGTCAGGAACTCGCCGTAGACGACTTCGCCGAACTCATCCCGCTCGCGCGTGGATTCGATCATCGGGTTGATCACGAACTTGCCGTCGATTTTGAGCGCGGGCACAACCTTGGTAGCCAAGCCCAAACGGCGTGCTTTGTGGGCACTCCAGTGGTCGCACAGGGTGCAGCTTTCCATGGCGGCTTCGATGCCGATGAACAGGGGCAAGAAGTCGGTGCTGCCGCCGTCGGGGGCGGATCCGTGGCGCGGGCCGGCTTGGCCGAAGAGCGCCAAGTCCTGGGCGACGGTAAAGTCACAAGCCATGCCGATCTCTTGACCGCCACCGATGCGCATGCCGTTCACGCGGCAAATGACGGGCTTGTCGCACATCAGAATGGCGCTGACCATGTCGTTAAAAAGGCGCATGTAAGCGCTGTACTCCTCGGGGCGGCCTGCGTAATACTCGGCGTATTCCGCGGTGTTTCCGCCCGTGCAGAAGGCGCGATCGCCTGCGCCCGTGAAGACCACGGCCACACAAGCGCGGTCCTGGCTGGCGCGACGCATGCCCAATATGACCCCCTTAACCATGTCGGTAGTGTAGGAATTGAGCTGCTTCTGATTATCCAGGGTGATCCAAACCGTGTGCAGTTTGGGCTCTTGAGCGAGGGGCTTCTTTTCGTACAGAATGCCCTCAAACTCCTGATGAGGGACGAGATCGTGGTTCTTGAATTCCATGGTATTAGGCTTGGGGTGTGAGGATCACGCGGCGTGAAACCTGGTGGGCGTGGACCGCTTCGAAGGTTTCGTTGATTGTTTTAAGGGAACGGCGTTCGACGAAAGGCTCGAGTTTGATCTTACCCTTGAGCACCATGTCGACGATGGCGGGGTAGTACTCGGGCAGGCAGCCCCAGTTTCCGCGCACGGTGGCATCGAAGGCCATTAGGTTCGAGAGGCGCAATTCAATTTTGGCCGGGGTGTAACCCACGACTCCAAGGAAGCTGCCCTTACCGATCAAACCGAAGGCCGTAGCCTGGCCGACCGGGTTGCCTGAGGTTTCGAAGATGCGCCAGCGCCAAGTATTGATGCCATGCGCGGCGGCGAACACTTTCACCGCTTTTTTCRATGCACGGAAGTCGTTGTCCTTGGCAGAAAGGCGCAGATGAGCGCCGCAATCGGCCAATGCGTCCAGTTTGGCGGAATCCACGTCGATGGCGACCACATGGGCGCCCATGGCAGCGGCCAATTGAATGCCAAACCCGCCCACGCCACCGGCGCCCACGAACACGGCCAAGTCGCCGGGTCTCAGGTCGCTGCGCAGCAAGGCTTGGTAAGGGGTCGAAACCGCGTCGGCGATGACGGAGAGGCCCGCCAAATCCATGCCGGCCGGGTTGAGCTCGGGATCGCTGAGATCGGGCACGGGGCAAAGGCCCACKGCRGGAACGATCACRTGGGTGGCGAATCCGCCRTGCACGTCGTTGCCRGGGAAGACCTGGGTSGGGCAAATYGAGCCYTGGCCGTCCTTGCAGGCGGCGCACTCRCCACAGGGGATCACGGCGGGAACGACCACGGCCTTACCGACCCAATCGCCGGCGCCTTGGCCCGCTTCGACCACGTTGCCACTGAACTCGTGGCCCAGGGTCAGGGGCAACGCATGCCGGGTAGGAACCCCGTCGTACACGAAACCAAG
>JAESRM010000304.1 GCA_016764635.1 Planctomycetota bacterium | reverse complement strand
CACCAGTCGCAACTGCGGCCTCCTCCCCTCCTCCGTAGCCGCGCCTTCCATGCGCTGCTCGAGTTGAGTGAAGCGCTGGGCCATGGGACCCGCCAAGCAAGCCTCGATTTCCACGGGCAGGAGAATCCCGCGCTGCACGAGCACCAGGAACAACTCCAACTCCAAGTGACTTTCGATTTCACGCTCTGGCCCATCCGCGGCGGCCGCTGCTTGAGCCCGCTTCCAGCGAGCGCGCAGGGCCCGATCCACCGACTCGCCTTCGAGCGGCAACAGTGCCTCCATGGCCAACTGCGGACCGGTGACGCCCTTGTCCTGATTCAAAATGCCTACCAGCTTTTGCACCTCGCCTAAGCTCGCCAGACCTGCCATGGCAACCTGCCGCACGTTGGAAGAAGCCCGGCGGTTGGCAGCTTCCCCCGCGAAAACCGATCGCCCTCGGGAACTTTCAGCCAACCAGCGCTCCTTCAGAATGTCGCCCAAGCGCTCATATCGTTTGGAAGTAAGCTCAGCAACAAATCCATGCAGAGGGTCATCCGAATCTGAATACGCTAAGGGTGCGAGGCCTAAGGCCACCTCGATCCGCAAGCGACCCGGCCAGGTTTGAATCTCCGCCAGGTGTCCGCGCACCCACTCCGCAAAGCGCGGATCTTTCGCCAGCAACACAACGCAAGCCTTGGAAAAATCGTAGCGCGCACGCGCCAATTCCTCCGGCTGCAACGTTCCCAACCAATCAACCCTGCGCACCAAACTGCGCGCCAACAGACCCTCTGAAAGTTCGTCGAGCCCCGTGGATCCACCCGCGTACTGCACCCGCTGAACGGCCTGGGCACGCCTTGCCAAATCCCGACTGACCGGCTCTTGCCCGGACTCCCAAACTCCCATGCGTTGATCGAAAGCTTCAGCAAAATCCCTTTCGAAAAGGACCTGCCAACGGGGGTCGATCGCCAAGTAGGACAGGTGTTCAAACTCCAGCAACCCGCAGGGTCCCAACTCCCGGACCGCCTCGAGCCAATCCCCGGAAAAGGCCTCCCAAGCGCCTGAATTGGGTAATTCCCGCAAGAGATCCAGTTGCTCCTCCGGATCCCGTTGCCGCCAAATGCGGTGCAGTGATTCCTGGACGAGCACCTTATTGCGACCTTTGGCTAGCGCTCTAAAAGCCAAACGCAGGGCCTCGCCCCGGCAATTCTCAATCGCCTTCAAAAGCAGAGTTCGACGCTCATCACTAGAAGGCCTGCTCCACAACCGACCCACCGCATAGCTCTGAAGCTCCGAATCGAAACGCTCCTCCAACCAGGGTTCCAAGGCTTTGAAGGGTATGTCCCGCACATCTCCTTCCAGCGCGCTCCACACCTGCAATTGCAAGTCTTGGCCCCCTTTCAACGCGCGTGCAATGGAATCCTCTGGGGTCGCGGTATTCACGGACCACGCAAGGTAGGTGTAGCGCGCGCTGTCCGCGCCACCCAACACCGCCAACCCTTCGGGACTCAAATGGGCGGACGGGTCCATTGCCACCTGCCAAAAGAATCGACCCAATTCCGGCACGCCGAGTCGGGACATGGCGTCCAACAACTCCAAACGATCAGAAATGACCTGCTGCCCTGCGTCGGCGGGCCACACAACAAGACCCYGCTGAAGAGTGGCCCAATCGATAATCGACAAGCCTCTATCGGGCTGCCCAGCCAGCGCAAACTGCGCAAGGGCCAAAGCCTCCACTTGAAAACGTACGTGCAAGGACTCGCCGCGTACACGCTCGCGCAGGCTTTCAATCGTCAAGTCCGAAGCAAACACTCGCAGGTCAGCAGGCAGCAGGCCGCGGAAGGAACCCGACGCTCCCTCCCCTTGCCACCACGCACCAAGCCCCAACTCGCCAAGCCCTACGCCCGCCAAAGCCACGGCGCCCCTTGAGCGATCATCTCCATGAGTCGAAAAGTCCTCTAGAACAGCTCGATAAGCCAATTCACGGGTATTGGACGCACCGGTCGTGGACTCGGAAAGCGCAGCTTCAAACCAAGTTCGGCCCTCCTCCGCCAAAGGTCCAGACGAGCGCCCGGCACCCGACCAATCCACGCATTCCTTGGCTTCAGCCTGCCCCATGCGCACGATGCGCCAAGCGGCGGCTCGAACGGCAGAGCGCTCGTGTGAAAGAAGCTCGCGTAGGGTTCGCTTTTCGTTCCTACAGAACCACCGCGCGGCCTCGGGGTTGCGCTGCATGGCGTCGAGCACATCATAACTCTGGAGCCATTGGGAAGACGCCAACATGGCCTGCCACTCCGCGCGGGCCCCAGCGGGGTCCAATGAGATTCGGCGCACCCGAAACTCAGACTGCAACCCCAAGTCCACAGACTCCTCAGACTCCGCAGCCGACGAATCCTGCTGAAACGCCTGCGCGGTCGAAGGATAGATCGCGAGGGACAGGACTCCCGCCCAAAGGGGAAGAAAGCTGAAAGTCCGCGCCACCAAAATCAYCCCTTGCGCTGGYTAGMTTTYAGAAGCTGCTGCTGGGCCTGGCCCAGATAAGTGATCAGATCCGACGCGATTACGGCGCGCTCGCCCAACTCGGCGGCTGCCAAATCCCCGGCCAAMCCGTGGGTGTAAACAGCACTGACMGCKGCGTCGAACAGGGAAAARCCCTCGCCATTCAGGCATTCGGACCAAGCGGTGTAAGCRCCCATCAAGCCAGMGAGCACATCGCCYGTGCCTGCGGTCGCCATGGCCGGYCCCCCGGACTTGTTCACATAWACSGAYTGKCCRTCGGTGACCACCGTKCCGTTGCCCTTCAAGATGCAAAGGGAWCCGGAGCGCTGGGAGAGTTCCAAGGCGAACTCGATWCGGCCTTCSGGGTCSTCGGGCACTTCATGATCCATGATGCGTGCGGCCTCCCCCGGATGCGGCGTCAAAATCACTTTCGAYTGGGACATGGTCAAGAGCTCGGGAACGCTAGCCAGRACATTGAGAGCGTCCGCGTCCAAAATGAGCGGCCCCTTGTAGTCGTCCTCTACCAGTCGGCGGACCAATTCACGGGTGCGGCCACTGCTGTTCAGTCCAGGGCCCGCAACGCGAGCGTCGCAGCGGTACTCTCCAATCTCCCGGGGCAAGCGGCCCGCGTACAGGTCCTTCGTGCGCGACACATCCAAGAACACGGCTTCGGGCACGTTGGGAGTGATGCGATCCACCATCTCCGTTTGGAAGATCGCCAGCGCGACCAACCCGGCACCGCCGCGTTGGGCGGCGCGCACGGTGAGCTGCGCGGCACCGGGCATTTCCGGGCTACCTGCCAAACAGAGCACTTTACCGACCATGCCCTTGTGCGCATTCTCGGAAAACGCCGGGGGCGCCTTGGGCTCTATAGCTTGGGACTGCACTTGTTCTCTGTCGTTCAAAGTTCTACCTCGAGGGTTCCGGTCTCCAGCCCAGCGTCATTGCGCTGCACTTGGGCCCGGTACATGGTCAATTCTGCGATGGCGTCGGGGGACAGCCACTGCAAGTGTTTCATGAGCTCGACAGTGACCGCTTGCAGGCCGCGCTGTCCGCCGTCATCCATCTTGACCGCCAGGGCTTGGTCATGCCCCACGCGACCCACCACATAGACGCCTTCCGCTCCAACCTTGGGAAAGAGGGCACCCTCGGAAACCTTGCTCAACGCGGTGCAAAGCCGTCGGCTACGACCTGCGATCAACTCCGGGTACTCCCGAACGGCCTCGATCAAGCGCTCGCAGGTGGCTCGCCGGGTGTCCGAATAGCGATTCGGCGTGGTGAAGCCGGCGAAGGCGCGTGCCAGGGCGGTCAGCGAAAGCCGGAAAGTCGGCGCGCTGCAACCATCGATCGCCTCGGTGAGTTGATCCTCCGCCACACCCGTCATTTCGAGCATGGCCTGGCGCACGGCTTTTTGGCTGGCCGAAGCCGGATCCAGATAACGCTCCGGAGCCACCTCTAAGTGCTTCGCCAAGGCCAGGAATCCCGCGTGCTTGCCCGAGCAGAAGTGGTGCAGGGCGGAAGGAGCTTGCTGGGCGCTGCGCAAGGCTTCCCGGGCCTCACGATCCGCGGGCGGACTTGTGCCGCACAGCAAGGAGTCCTTATCCAAGCCCACGCGCTCCAAAATCCCCTGAACCCGGTCCGTGTGCTGGGCTTCGCCACTGTGGGATGAAAGCGCCAACGCCAGATCGGCCTGGGAATAGCCAAAGCGCTCGGCTGCGCCACTTTCGACCAGGGGTAAAGCTTGCAAGCATTTGACCGCACTGCGGGCGAAGATTGAATTCCCATGGGCCCCGGAGCCCTGGAGCACATGCCCTTGGCCGTCAACGACCACCCAGGACCCCCTGTGAACGGACTCCACCCAAGAGCCTCGCCAAACGCGGGCCAGGATCGGATTGTCGGAGAATGCCTGATCGGATTTCATGGCTGGCTAGTCTAGAACATGCCCGCGAATAGATGAAATGTAACTCCAACGCAGAAATTGGAGGGACCAGGGTTACAATCCGGGCATGGAGCCAGAATCCGAAGACGAGACCCAGTGGGTCAATCTGACCTTGCGTCGAGTCATCGTGCGCGAAGGGGTGGATCAACAATGGGTTTTTCTTGCCGAAGACCCGGTTCCCGAAGGGGCTAGCCCGCGCGGCTTCCCCATCGTCATCGGCTCCAATGAAGCCATGGAGATCCGGCGAGTCCTCCAGGAGGAGCGCTTGGAGCGCCCCCTCACCCACCAATTGACGCTCGGCGTCATCCAGGGCCTGCATGGCAAGCTCAAGGCTGTCGAGATCACCGGTTTGCAGCGCAACACATTCTTCGCCCGCTTGGTCCTCGAACGACAGGACGGCAGCGTGGTGCGCGTGGACTCCCGGCCGAGCGATGCGCTCGCCATCGGATTGCGGGCCGGCGCCCAGATCTGCGCTCCCGACGATCTCCTGGAAGAGCTTCGGCGCGATGAAAAATAGGCTCAAACTGCCCAAGGGAGTCGGTCCGTGGGGCCTGCTGATCCTTGTGGTGCTGCCTTTGTTCCTGCGCTTGGCGCCCATCCAACACGGCAATCCCGATAGTTTCCTGCCGGACACGCATGTGGTGCGCAGCGCCCTGCGCATGGCCAAGGACAAGAACCTAGTACCGCCAGCGGATCCCTATTCCAGCTACCCCAACGCGATCCCGTACATGCTGCTGCCCATTTATGGCGCCCAGTATGCCGTGGGTCGGGTGACCGGCGAGTGGGCCGGCCCTGGCGAATATGGCGCCACGCTCATGGAGCACCCCTGGCGCGCCCACCTGCCCGCGCGCATCCTTTGCGCGCTCTTGGCTTCGCTCGCGCCCTGTTTCGTTTTCTTCGGACTGCGTCGGTGCGGTTTAGGGGTCGGAGCTTTGTGGGGTGCTTTCTTCATGGCCACCTGCTTGCTGCACGTGCACTACTCGGGGCAGGAGCGCCCTTGGGCCCCATTGACCACGGCCATGTGCGCGACCGGATGGGCGGCTGCGGCCTTCGTGGACAGCAAGCGCTACAAGTACCTTGTGATCTCCGGACTCTTGGCTGGCTTGGCAGTGGCCATGCACCCCGGTGGTTTGGGCGCGGCGCTGATTCCCGCGATCGCCTGGTTTGTGGTGGATATCCCGTGGAAAGCAGAAGATCTCAAAGCGCGTTTGCTCTGGGGTCATGTGTGCGCTGGAGCCTTCATTTTGCTCGCGCTTGTCATCGGTTATCCCCACCTCCTGGCATACGGACAAACCGATCCTAGTGCGGTGATCATGCACGATGCCATCCAGGACAAAAGCCACTTCAGCCTGGCCGGGCAGTCCGTGGTCTTTGGATTCCGGCTCGAGACCCTGAAGCACTTGAGCACGGTCTTCCTCGGCTACGACCCCGCTGTCATCCTGCTCGGGCTGCTGGGCTTGCTGATGTCCCTGGCCAATAGGGCGGCTCGCCCCATGGTCCTTTTCGCCGTCATTTGGGGTGCGTTCTTCCTCACCAACGTGAATGACCATGTGCGCTACTTGCTGCCCCTGGCGGCCGGTCTGACCTGGTGTTCCGGATTTGCGGCCGAGCAACTCGCCAAATTCAAGCTGGGTCGCATCCTCTTGTGCACTTTGGCGGGCCTGGTGTTGGTGCAAGCGGCGCGCCTCGATTTCGTCCTGGGGCAAACCGACACCCGACACGAAATCGAGCAAGCCTTGCTCGAGCTGCCCATCGACGAGGTCCGCAGACAGCTGCGCATCCCCCCGCCCCGCCCCTATCGAAGACTGTCACAGGAGCAATGGGGCAGGATCTCGGATCGGAACTGGCTGGCTCGCTGGCACAGAGCCTGACCCGCAT
>JAESRM010000303.1 GCA_016764635.1 Planctomycetota bacterium | reverse complement strand
CCGAAGATGATCTAGAGCGCCATCTGTTAAAAGCCCCCTTCGGTGGGGTGATCAGTCGTAAACAGACCGAGCTTGGCAGTTGGGTTCGCCCCGGTGATCCATTGCTGGAGCTACATGAATTAGCCGTGTTACGACTGACAGCGCCCCTGCCTCAACGCTATTTCAACCTGGTTGATGAAGGCACTGGAGTGCAGCTGCAATTTCATGCCCTGCCGGGTGAAACAGTTAGCGCCACCATCAGTCGAAAAGTGACTGCGGCCAACCCTATTAGCCGCACCTTTCCGTTGTTAATTGATCTTGCCAACCCGGATGGCCGTTTAGCGCCGGGCATGTCGGTTGATATCACTGTGCAGTTAACAGGTGGAAGCACTGAGGTTTTGCAGGTGCCGGTGGATGCTCTGGTGCGCCAGGCCGATGGTTCGGTTTTGCTCTGGAAGGTGATCGCAAAGGCAGAGCAGTTGCAGGTAGTGCCGGCGCCAATTGAGCTGGGTCGCAGCCACGGTGGGTTTGTGGAGATCACTTCAGGGCCTATTGCTGCTGGAGATCGGGTGGTGGAGCAGGGTAATGAGCGCATGCGTCCTGGTTTACCGGTGCGAATTCTCGCGGAGCATTAGCAGGGGACAGAGCGATGTTTCGAACGGCAATTAATAACGGTGAAGTGGTGGCGGTAGCCGCGCTGGTGGTGACCGTGCTGGGATTGGTGTCGATTTTTCGGGTGCCGATTCAGATGATTCCCGACATGGATATGACCACGTTGACGGTTGAGACGGCCTGGCCTGGTGCGACACCACAGGATGTCGAGCGTGAAATTATTGTTGAGCAGGAAGAGTTCCTGCGTACGCTGCCTAACCTGCAAAAAATGACTTCACTGGCCAACACCGGCATGGCAGTGGTGGAGCTGGAATTTGCCCTGGGCACCGCCCCAGGCGTCTGCCACGGTCAAAGCCTCGTCGTACCACATGCTCCAAACATCCAAGTACAGGAAGCGCACGCATCCAATGAGCAGGGCTAGGAGCAGCCACGGACTCACCCGGATTCGAGCCTTAATGGCCTTGATGGATCGCAGGACTGTTTCCTTGGACATGGCTACTCAAGCAGGGTTCCAAACCAGGACGAAGATGTCCAATGGGAAGTTGCCCTCCAACCCCCGCAAGACCTTGCGAACCAGGCCTGGGCCCCCCACAATCGAACCATGCTGTACCGCTTGCCCCTAGCCCTCGTCTTCCTGCTCATTGCTTCATGCAGCAGTACGCCCCCCGTTCACTTTGCCTCCTCCCCCCCCGGAGCCCGGATTTTGATCGACGGCAAGGACTCCGGCTTTGTGACCCCCACATCCCTGGACATCCGAAACAAGTCCCACCGCACCGTGGAATTCGTCATGCCCGGTTTCAAAACGGCTGCCCGGGACCTGCGTGACGGCAAGCGCATCAACTACGTCTTCTACGGGGATTGGGTTGCGCACTACAACACCTGGCGCTTCCCGCTCTGGCTGAACATGGGCGACTTCTTTCAGCAGCGCAGCGTGCTGAAGGGCGAACTCCCCAGCCGCCTGTTCGTGCAGATGCAACGCCAGGACGACAAACCCAGGTGATCCCAGTGGAACTCAAGCGAACGGTTTTCCTGGATCGCGATGGCACGCTCAACAAGGACGTGCACTACCTTTCCCGCGCTTCCGAATTCGAATGGATTCCAGGGGTGCTGCCGGCCCTGGCCGCTTTGCAGCAAGCGGGCTGGGCACTGGTGGTCATCACCAACCAGAGCGGCATTGCCCAGGGCAAGTTGTCCCTCGAAGAATTGCAACTCATCCATGCGCGCATGGAACGGGAGTTGGACCAAGCGGGTGTGCAACTGGCTGGCATTTACTTCTGCCCCCATCACCCGCTCAACGGGGACAACCCGGGCCCGTGCCCATGCCGTAAACCGGCCCCGGGCATGCTGCAACAAGCGGCAACCGAGCTGGGCCTCGACCTCAAAAACAGCTGGATGGTGGGTGATTCCATCCGCGACCTGCAGGCGGCAAGCCACTTGGATGTCCCTTCCATCCTGGTCCGCACGGGCAAAGGAAGCGAGCAGGAGAGCCGGCTGCGGGCCCACCCGAAACTACGGACGTGGGTCGCTGAAGACATGGCCCAAGCCGCGGAGTACATCCTGCGCCGCGCCCCCTCCCAATGAGCACCCGCCCCATTCTGCGGCGGGCGGACTGCGACTAGGGAAGGAATCTAGAAGCGGGCGTCGAAAGCATCGTGGTTACGGAAAGCGGCAACTTACGCCACGCCTCCTGCAACTTGTGGGTCTTGGGATTTGAGGGATTCAAACTAGGCAGTTCCGTATCGGTCACCAGGCGAAACCTGTAATGCAGGTCCTGGGGTTCCAACCCTTGGTTCACCTTGAACTTAAAAGCTCCCGCACCCTTACGACTGCGACCCAGGTCAAATACCCGGATGCCTTGCTCCACGGCCCATTCCTTCAAGGCCATGTATTGAAAATTGGACGCGGAATACTGCCGATCCGCGTTGTCCGCACTGCCGGAGTAATAAGCCAACAGCTGATCGCGGAAGCGGAAGGAAAGAACTGCGGAAAGCGGTTCGCCCTCGCGACGCACCTCGTGCACCACGGCTTCCGAACCGAAGCGCTCCATGAGCGCACGGAACCATGCCAGCGGCAAAGCGGGCGACCCGAGGGTGCGCTTGTTGCGGTGAAAGAGCCGCACCATGTCGTCCAGGTACCAACGGCCTTCCTCAAGCACGAGGCCATGCCGATTGCGCCCCTTGCGCGCCTCGGCACGCGCCTTCTTAGGCATGTCCAGCATCACTTGCTCCACCGTATCCGGCAAGTCTTGAATGAACGTGGAGTACAGGTCCGATGCCGGCAGATCCAGGCCCGGATCGTGCTGACAGCGCAGCTCCAAACGACCCGCACCCATATCGATCGCCTGGCTCTCGGCGGCTCGGAACAGAGCCGCCTCCACATCGGAATCGCGACCGACCGCGCCCCCGTACACGCCATAGGGAACCGAGATCAAGTTGCGCTTGCCGCGCAAACTCCGGCAGATAGAGAGCGGCAATACACCGACCAGTTCATCCCCATCAAAGGCCAACCAATCGGTTCGCTTGTGCTTCATCACACTTTCCACGACCTGGCCCCAACCGGCCAAATGGAAGAAGGTGGCTTTTGCGTTGGCGCGAACGAATTCGTCGCGCACCCCGTCATCGGCGGGGTTTGATAATCGGACATGCATGATTTTATTAACGATGTATGCGGTCGATCCGGTACTCCCGGATGTTGCGAGCTTGGGTGAAGACAACGATCTCACCCAYAAGACCGAACCCAATCACCTGCAGGCCCAAAACGGAGATCACCAGGCCGATCAAGAACAGGGGCGATTGCATGGGAGCCACATCCGTTCCAAACAACTTTGCAACGAAGGGCCATACGCCGAGGATCCCTCCGACCACCATGCAAGCACCCCCCAAGGCTCCAAAGAAGCGCAGGGGTTTGTGGGTGAAGCCCGTCAGGAACACCACGCTCAAAATATCCAGTGCACGCCGGATGTAAGCCAAGGGGAAAGGCGAGCCCTTCTCACGCTCCTCGCGCAGGTGGCGCAGGGCGACTTCCTCCACCCGGAATCCGCGGCGATAAGCCAGGATCGGAAGGTAGCGATACATGTTGCCGTAAATGGACAACTGCTCGATGACCGAACGATTCATGATCCTCACGCTACAGTTCAAGTCTTGAAATGGCGTGCGCGTAAGGGCGCGAATCAACCAATTGAACGCTCTGGACTGAATGCGATTGTACCCTGAATCGACCCTCTGGTCGCGCAACCCGGTCGCCAGATCCGCCCCGTTTTCCATGGCGGCCAACAAACCGGTCAAGGAGGCAGGGTCTACTTGCACATAGTCGGGCAAGGTCAAGATAGCTTCCCCGCGCGCATGTTCAAAAGCGCTAGCCAAGCAAACAGCCGCGCCAAATTTACGGTGCAATGCGATGGTGCGAACCTGGTCTTGGGTGCTTTCTTGCAAACTTAGACCCTTCTCCCAAGCGGCGCCTTTGACACCGTCAAACACCAAAATGGCCTCCCAGGTTCGACCTGCTCTCTCCAAGACCCGTGCGTGCGCTTGCACCACGGCTTCCACGTCGGCCGACGCGGACTCCACCGGCACGACCAGGGTCACGTCCACACCAACGGTGGTGGTTTCTAGGACCTGTTGATTCTCTTCGTGCCCACTCATCGGTTTTGGTGCATGCTCATGGGGTCGAAGGATTTGCTGTGATGCAGTCCACTGATGCGGATCACGAGTTCTGCCAGGAGACCCAGCAGAATGAAGAAGGCGGTGGACTGTGCAAACAGTGCCATCACAAACCACGCCGTGTTTGGAGCCCAAGCCCCACTCACGTATAGGGTGAACACTAGGAAAGCGATCAGGCCGAAGGGTAAGGCTAGAATGGCGAAGTACAAAAGGGGATTGCGCAGAAAGGTTGCCAACATCTTGATGTTGAACAGGTCCAGAAAGACCCGTATCACCCTCCCKATCCCGTACTTGCTCTCACCGAARCGCCGCGCGCGATGGTTCACGACCAGCTCTCCRATCCGAGCTCCGCTGGCCACGGCCARCGCWGGCAAGAAGCGGTGCTGYTCCGCGTAAATGGGYAGRTTGTCGAGCAATTCCCGGCGGTACGCCTTCAGGGTGCACCCCGTGTCGTGAATGTCTGCGCCGGTGACACGGGCGATCAGTCTATTGGCGATCATGGACGGTAGACGGCGCAGGACAAAWCCATCCTCGCGCTTCTTRCGCCARCCCACCACCAGRTCCCAACCCTCCTCCAGGTACTCCACCAAGCGWGGAATGTCGGCCGGGTCGTTTTGAAGGTCCGCATCCAGGGTCAAAATGATCTCACCCCGACTGACCTCGAAACCAGCCGCCATGGCAGGCGTTTGGCCAAAGTTGCAAGGGAATTGCACAACCACGGTCTCCGGGCTTTSCTTCTGGAGCTGCAATAGCACMGCCAAAGAGTCATCCGAKGAATGATCATTCACATAGATGACTTCAAARGTCCTGCCCATGGCYCGCAGGCTTTTCATCAGCTCCGCATGCARAATCGGCARGGACTCCTCCTCATTGTAGACCGGCAGGACTACGGATATTTGAGGGGCGAGGGCAGGCATGGGTGGGATCGTCGAACGGGGACCTGGGGGTTCCGGATCAATGCACATGGTAGGGACCAAGTGAGGCACGAATCTTTCGCTATCGGATGCAAAAAGGATAGGTCCGAAGGAATTGTTTTCCTGCCGCGCCTCGAAGGACAGGCCCGGGTCCGGTACACGCGCGTGGCCATCGGGCCTTCGACCCCGCAATCATTCCCCTGACTGGGACTCCTGCCGCAGCCCTGGAGGTGCCATCCCATCCCATGCGAATGGCCTTCCCGGGTGCTTGCAAGCCCCCTCGGGGCCTGACACATCCTCGAGGCCCCCTCCCCAGCACTCCAGCCGTGCCCCACATGGAGGCCATAGCGCCCACGCACTGGTTGTACCCAGCGGCCCGAGCTATGGTACGACCATGGGAATGCACCACGAGATCCAGCCCACCTGGACCCTAATTCTGGGAAAAGGCCCCGCCACCAGCCCCCTGGAGCCCCTTCTTCAAGGACTCGCGCCCGCCAATCCGGCCGTGCGTGTCGAGTTCCTGGAGGGGTCCGCGCCCGCATTGCCCGCCCCTTCCCGGCGCGGCCGGCTGGTATTGGATGCGGCAGCCCTAGGTGGGCAAGATCTGATCCATGTGCGCCAATACCTCGCCGAAGCCACGGGCTGGGAGCTGATTCTTCTGGATCGCGATGGCGTGCCCTGCTTGGCCCGCGAGTTGGTCGGCCCCTGCCATGTCTATTGGTGGCCTGGCCCCACGACCGTAGAGCAAGCCTCACGCCTCTTCCACCCGCCGCGCGCCAGGGACACCGCCCAACTCGGCGAACCTGCCAGCGTGCCCGAAACCGCTGCGGCCCTGCTCGAAACCGTAGGAGCGCGCAAGCAATCCCCCCTTCAATTCACGGATCCCGACGAGGAGCTAGGCGCGATTCAGGCCATCCTCTCCGCCCCCCTCGAGGATGACGAGGGCCCCGATCCCGACTGGGTTCGTGCCCCGCAGGAGCCGGGACTGGACAATTTGGACGATCTCGAACCCTGCGGCGAATTCGAACCTTTAGATCCCAATGAAGAAGACGCCTTCATCAGGGACGTGGACTATGGTCCCGAGCGCGAAGACGCAAACATGCATTTCCCGGTGGGCGATCCCTTCGCTTCCCCCACCGCGGCGCAGCCGGACAATTCCTGGCT
>JAESRM010000184.1 GCA_016764635.1 Planctomycetota bacterium | reverse complement strand
GGGCAGGGAATCGAGAAAGGGACCGGGGGCAGCCTCGATGTAGGCGCGTTTGTATTGGAACTCAGGTAAGAGCCGACAGGGCTAATTGAGAATTCTTCCAACGCTTTGGATTCCTGTGGCGCTTCTAGGTCATCATGGAACAACCCCCGACAATGACCGCCGACATCTCCAAGCTACTCGACCAATCTCGCTGGCTATCTGGTTTAGCTAGGCAGCTGGTGGCCGACGCTTCCAGCGCTGACGATTTGGTGCAGGACACACTGCTGGCGGCTATGGAAGCCCGTAGGAAGCCACAGGACGGCGGGTTGCGGGCTTGGTTGGCAACGATCATGCGGAACAAGGCCATTAGCGGCCAGCGTAGTCGTGGGCGTCGCAGGCGCCGGGAGTTGCAGGCTGCGCGGGAGGAGGGATTGCCCGGGCCCGACGAATTGGCGGAAGCGCTCGAAGGTGAGCGCCTATTGCGCGACGCGCTGGACAACTTGTCCGAGCCTTATAAGCACGCGGTACTGCTGCGTTATCGGGAGGGGCTCTCCGCGGCCGAGATCGCGCGTCAGGAGGGCTGTCCTGCGGGAACGGTGCGGTGGCGAATCAAGACCGGGCTCGAACAGTTGCGCACCGAACTCAAGCGCAGTGACTCCCGTTGGGCGTTGGTCATGCTGCCACTTTCGCGGCTGCCCGGTCCGCCTGCTGTTTTGGTTGGCGGGGGCATGGTGTCGGTAGCTAGCCTGCCATTTGGTTGGGTTGCGTTTGTGTTGGCGGCCTGCGTGGCCCTAGTCTTAGTGCTTGAGCCTTGGAGGGAGGCTGTAGACGGCCAGGCTGACCCGATGGAATTCCAAACGTCCATGCCCGGAGCCGAATCGAAAGGAACGACATACGACCCAGTGGCCGCTGTCCTTTCCGGTCCTGTGATTGGTGTAGATCGGACGCCGATCTCCCAGGGAACCGAAGAGCAAGGCGCACCTAAACGAGCCCTTCATATCGGCACATTCCGCAAGGCCGGATTGCCGCCTGGGCGCGTACAACTCGTAGTCATGGATGAATCCGGGGTTCCTCTCGCCGGAGCCACCGCCGTTGAGGACGAAGACACGGTCCGCCCTTGCTCGGACGAAAGCGGTGCGGATGGGGTCCTTACTATTGCTCTGGGGCACCAGCGCAAAATTCGCGTTGAAAAACCCATTTGGGTCCAGTGTCCTGGTTTTGCAGCCAAGAAACTCAGCTTGACCTTCCTTTCGGGAACCGAGGCGCAAGGCGAGCCAGTCACCCTCGCACGAGGAGGTCATCTGTCGGGAACTGTATTGGATTCTTCCGGGAAACGCCGTGGTTGTGGCCTAGCACTTGTTCTAGCCCTTGACAAAAATCTGGCTGATCGCATCCGCGCCGGTGAAGTGAATGCAGCCGAGCTGGGAGACATCTTTGTAGATGGAAMWCTTKYAAAKWGRASAGRYYWTCKYTNNWTGGNKSWGCCCKTNYCAAGMWSKTKKWTGTCCCCGTCGGAGTTCCTAGCCAAGTACTTGCATACAGCGACGATCACGGTGGTGCCGTCGGCGTGTCCCAGGTGGTAGTGCCGCTCGTCGGCCAGAGCCTGGATGTGGGAGTCTTTGAGATCCGTCCCGTCGGCAAGAGCGCGAAGGAGAAGGAAACCCCTCAGACCACGGATCAGTTGATCGTGAGTGTGCGGCCCGAACCGTTGGTCGAGACGGGTCGGTTTCAATTGCAAGCCAGTTACTATTTCGATGGCTATTACCGGTACCTTTCATCGAAAGTCCTGGGAGATGGGCGTCATAGGATCGATGCCCAGCCCGATCAGGCCATTCGAATCGTGTTGAAGGACACCTTGGGAGAGTACAAGACTATCGAGCTTGTGGACCAACAGACCTCGTCCCAGGAGTTGGTGCTCGAACCTATTCCGATGGACCTGGTCGAGCTCGAGGTTCTGGATCCGAGCGGGCAAGCGTGCGATGAATTTCGACTCGTGCTCCATTCGATGGGGGCATTCGGCTCCAAGCGGTTGAGGGAGTTTTCGAGCGAGGCTGGGCATGTTTCCTTTGGTGCCCCAGCCGAACCCTATGCAATCGAATTGCTTTCGGAATCCGGCGTGCGCTGGATCACCCAATCCGAAGGCGGCCCCTACGATGGTCCGCGCAGCATCCGTTTGCTCTCCGCCACTTCTGGAGCAGGCCGGATCACACGTGGCGGTGAGCCCTTGGTGGGAGCGAAGGTAACCCTGCTTTATCCGGTCGATCCGAAAGCGCCTTTGTTAGACGCCGAGTTGTTGACTCTGGTGATGGAGCGGTGGTCGGTGGCTCCCTCTATGACGGATGAGGAAGGCCGCTTCGAGCTGTCTCTACAAGCACGACCGTCCTACGTGGTTTGTGTCGAGCACGAAGGTGTTGCCTTGGCTAGCGTTGTCTTGCAAAGCGGTTCTAATTCTTCCATCGACATCGACGTGTCGGACACCGGCCGAATCGAAGGACACATGCGAGTGGAGTTCGGCGAGATTGAACCCGGTATAGTCACCGCTTGGAACCAGTACGGAATTCGCAGATCGGTTTCCTACGGATCGGATGGAGCCTTTGTCATAGAAAACCTGCCGCCAGGTAATTGGTGCGTGATGAACACCAAGCAGGGCTACGGGCTTGGTTTGGTTGGCGGCCCATCCGACGGGGATCATTCCGTCTGGGTTCTATCAGCAAAGCATAAGATACCCCAGCCCCCGCGGGTCGTCGTTTCCGCCGGACGCACTTCCCCGTTGGTCTTGTCCCTGGAAGGCAATGCTCACATTTCAGTGAGAGGTCACATTCTCATCGACGGCAAGAGGCCCAGGCCTCGTAGCTTGGAACTGAGCCAGAAAGGCGAGGCGCTGCATACGATAATGGAGCAGCGCACTCGCATACGAAGTGGCCGAGGCGGGACTTTAGATTTTGAGGTCCCTGAAGCCGGCCACTGGATCCTAACGCATGGGCCGTCGAACGGCGGAACGCGCGCATCGATCTCCTTTCGCTTCGAAGCCGAAACTGAAGGCGAAGGACCACGCTTGGAAGTGGACGTACCCACGGGCAACCTGGTCCTAGTCAGTGCAAACGGCCAGGCTAGCTATCTCTGCAAAGTACAAGCCGCAAGGCAAGGGCAGGTAGCGATCACAGGTTCAGCCATGATATTGCACATGGTCAGTGGCGAGACCAGGGTTAAAGGTTTGCCGCTCGGGCAAGTCCAGATCCTCCGAATCCGGGAAGTCCCAGGCGGCGGCGCAGCAACACCTGTCGCTTCGGGCATGCTCATTGCCGGCGAGGACTTGGTGATTCAGGTGCCTTAAAGCACCTTTACTTTGCGCACTTTACTGAGCAAGTAAGCTCGTAGCTCGCCGGTTTTGAGGTGCTCCGCTTCCAGGTAGCCTTTGGCGTGGCTTTGTTAAAGCGTTCGCGGGTGGCATTCGGTGGGGCGTAGGCGGTCGGACGTCTTGGCGTGTTCGGGGACGCGGGCGTCGAAGGGGGCATTCATAACGTCGCGATGGGTCAGTAAGGTAAGGGAAGGCCCTGACTTTCAGGGAGGGAATCAAGGAGCAAAATATCCGGGAAACGTGGGGGAGGATTGAACGGAGAGTTATAGATTCCGGTCTATGAAAATGCTTCCTACGCCCACGTCGGATACACCGAGCTTTGACGAGCTTCGAATTGTTTTTTCGAGCCTTGATCCCGATGGAGATCCCCGCTGGGGAACGATGGATAGAGCTCAAATGGTCAAACATTGCCGTGAGTTCATAGATCTGTATCAGGGGAGGGTTCAGACTCACTTTGTTGTCCGTGTACTGGCGCGGGCCATCGGTGGGATATTCCTGAAGAGAGTTTTGGCCAAGTCTCCGGTGGACACTCCAAAGAACCTTGGGACGATCCCCGCTATTCGGGCCAAGAGGGACCAGAGCCTTGATTTTGAAAAAGAAAAGCAACAGCTGCTGGCGGCCTTTTGTGAGATTGAATCACTTGCAGGTATCGTGGACCACCCGTTGTACGGAGCCACCCGGGCTATCGACATGCAATCCCTTGTCCGGCACCACACCGCACACCACGCCAATCAATTTGGACTGCTTCCCTAGCCTAGTGGAATACCGTACGAGGTGGAATTTTGCACACTTCGGGCCATACGGTATTTCACTACCGCGCTTTTCGGGAGGATGGAGGGTACCGGCAGATTATTCCTCCACCTGCAAGAAGGGTCTTGGCCGGCGAAGCCGGCAAAGACCCTTCTTGCGTAGGTGGCGGAATAATCTGCGGTACAGTACATCCGTATAGTTTCTCCGAACTGTTCGCACAGGGGAGGCGGCTAGTTGGGCTGTAAGCGGATGGGGACTGCCGATGGGACCGCCGGTCATTGGCGTGCGGTTTCGGAAACAGTACGGAAGTACCGAGCCGCACATTATTCCGCCACGCGACGCAAGAAGGGCTTGCCGGCTGCGCCGGCTTTGCGCTTCTTGCCGGTGGAGGAATAACCTGCCGGCACGTTCCTTCCTCGGTTTTGTTTTGCCCGGGAGTGGATCTTGCGTGTTAAGACAAGAAGCCAATTTGGCTCGCGACTCGCTCCATCCGCGCCTTGCTAATACAAGCCACGCGTGCGTGCGAAGGCCAATGCGCGACGGCCTCAGCCACTTGGTCTAGGGCACGCTGCGCGTCCTGCTCGTCGAGATCCAAGCGGCGGGCCAGCTCCAGTAGATGGGATCGGCCAGGTYTGAGCCCTTCGCCGCAAACGGTGGTGGTGTGCTCTCCGCCTGGGCCTGAGGAATAGGTCAAATCGTAGGAAGGAGCGAGGCGCCACTGTTTGCTTTCCACATCCAGCAGGAAGGAAAAATTCTTCGCGTGGTCATCGCGGTTGTGGGCGGCCACGTTGAAAGCCGCCTGTCGGAAAGCGGTCAGAAGGGACCTTCGGTCACGGGTGAGCTGGTAGCCCGCCTTGAGTAGATCCTCATAGTCACAGCATGGGATTCTGAAATTGGCATGCAGCAATCCTGCAAGGGTATGCATGTGAATGCGCTGATTGTCCGCGCCGCGATCGAAGCGTTTGACGCCAAAGAATGGTCCCCCGCTTTCTACTTCAAACAACCTCATCTCGGGAATCTCGAGGCCGGCTGCTTTAGCCAT
The DNA here is from genome assembly GCA_016764635.1 of Planctomycetota bacterium. GTDB lineage: Bacteria > Planctomycetota > UBA1135 > UBA1135 > NORP259. Next base: position 1,210 of record JAESRM010000184.1, on the reverse strand, counting down.
GAGGCCATAGGCGAATTCGAGTCGTCCAGCATCCTCCCCGTCGCCAACGCTTGGGAATTTGACCATCCATGCTTCACAGCTATTGGGGAGGTTGCTCTCATCTGACTGCAACGTATCAGTCAAGGGGTTGTAGCCCACTAAAACCTTGGGGCGAGCACCGCCTGGACTGCCACCGGCCCGAAACAGTTCAGGCAGCACTTCCGCCGTGCTTCCCGAGAGTACTTTTTGAGCCTCTGAAGCCAACCGAGACAAGTCGATATTTGCCGGCTCCCCGCTGTCCTCGTTCTGCGGCGGGTGATAGCTCAAGGCTCCCATGCCGCGTTCCCCTAAATACGCCAAGCGGTCTAACACGTTGAGGCTAGCGGGATCGATGCCTTGCTTGCGGAAGAAACGATCCATCAAGAGCATGCCCCATCCATCCGGCAAGGAGTCATCGAACAAACCAAACAAGGGCCCAAAGGATCGCGGTTCATGTGCTATCAATCCGGACTGCAAAGGCAAGTGAAATGGTGAAAGTTCGATCCCGCGGGCCAGCCAACCTTGGGCGTATTCGAAATAGAGTCGGCGATCCACCAGCGCCAAAGTTCCGACTTCGATGGACGCGCCGGAGCCTGCGCTGCAACGAACCGACAAACGTTCCAAGTGAGTCGGCGCCATTAAATGCGCCCCCGTTTCGGCTGATCCTTTTGGGAGCGCGCCTGCAATTCTTGCAAGGAGCGTGCGGCCGGCGGAGCAAACAAACTCGTGAACTCGTTCAAGCGAGCCAAGGCATGCGCCAGCTTGAGCAGGCTCTTAAGACTGATCTCGCCCGTGTCTTCAAAGCGCTGCAAGGAGCGGCTACTGACCCCCGCGCGCGTAGCCAGGGTGGTGCGCTTGTAGCCCGCATCGAGCCGCAATCGCTTGAGATGGGCCCCCAGCTGCGCTTGTACTTCGTGGGGTAATTTGAGGGGGTCTGCCGGGGCGTCCATATGTATATTGTCGTCCAGATGTGGACAATTATGCGCGTAATTATTGGATATTATCCCAAGGGTGGCCAATGGCGTCACGGGGGGAGCGGGCTGCGTCGGTGGCGCGATAGTGCTATCGGACTCAGTATCATCGCGTCCAGGTCTAGCATTTGGCAGAGGGTGAGCAGCTTGTGATCGGAAGCTTCGGGGATCCAGCGGCGCGAGAGGGGCAGGGAGTCTAGGAAGGAACCGGGGGCGGGCTC
>JAESRM010000183.1 GCA_016764635.1 Planctomycetota bacterium | reverse complement strand
GGCGGCGGCGGCGACCGCTGGTAAACCCAGTGGGCTATTGAGGTGGAGCGCCCCCGGGCCTTCACCACTCGCCTGATAAACAGCGCCACCGATCGGGGTTCCTTGCGAACTCTGGTCGGTGGCGCTGCCTTTTAAGACATCCATAGTCTGGATTTGAAACGGGGCTCAGCCAACCCCTCGGCCAATAAAGGCGGCCTGCTGGGGCATTCCGAGCATACTGAGCCATGGAGCCCAGCCCTTGTCCCAGGTCAAACCTTCAAATTAACTCCATAAGACCTATTGCAAATGCGACCCAATCGCATTTAGATGGCGCCCCCAAGCGGGAACGCCATGCTCACCCTACTCCTCAACTTAGCCCTACTGGCCCTTAGCCCGACCAGCCTCCAGGACCCGATCCTCCTGCCCACCCCGGCCGAAACCGCAACGGCGATCTCGATCACCAGGGAAGGAATGGTCATGGGCACCCCCTGGAGCCTCACTCTCGCCGCTGAGAGTCGCCCGACGGCCCTAGCCGCGAGCGAGATTGTCTTCCTCGCACTAGCGGCGTCCGAACTCCGACTTTCCAACTGGAACGAGGACTCCGAGCTTTCCCGCTGGAACCGATCCATTCCTGGTGAGCCCTTCGCGTGCAGCCCGAGTTTTTCCCACGAGCTCCGCCGAGCCGATACCTGGCGGCGCATTACGAGTGGGGCCTTCTCCCCTTTGACGGAGCCCCTAGTTCGAGCCTGGGACCTGCGTGGATCTGGGCGAGTCCCTTCAGCCCGAGAACTGGCGCAAGCTCTCGACGCATGCAGCCCCGCCGGTCTCACCTGGATGGAAGATCAACCCATTCGCTCCGGAGCCGCGCTGATCGCGAGTGGTGGCTTTGGGAAAGGCGCCGCACTGGACGCGGCCCTAAACCTCTCCGTCGCCGAACACTCGGGCCCCATCTCCATCAACTTGGGTGGCCAAGTCATCGTGCGCGCATGCACTGAAACGGTTGGGATTGCGCACCCGCAGAATCGTGCACAAGCCATTGCCTACTGGCGGCTCGACTCCGGCTCGCTTGCGACATCCGGCAACAGCGAGCGGAGCAAGGAAGTGAACGATCAGAAAATCGGCCACATCCTCGACCCACGGACAGGTCAGCCGGCCCTGGACTTCGGCAGCGTCACCGTCTGGTGCGACAACGCCCTAGACGCGGATTGCCTATCAACCGCCATGTTCGTTTTGGGACCGGATAAAGGCATGCAGCTCGCAGCATCACTAAAGAACGTACGCGTGCTCTTCATCGAAAACACCGCGGATGGCCTGCGTCTGCGGGCTACGCCAAATTGCCAACCCTACCTGACCAGCGCCCATCCAATCCACGGGCTCCTCGATCCCCAAGAAGCTCACAACCCCTCTCATCCAGCCAAATGAAAACTACCCTCTCCACCATCGTCTGCGCAGCTGCGCTGCTCCCTTCGCTCACACTTGCGACCCCCTTCCAGGACACCTTGGAACAAAGATTGAACGCCCTAGAGGCGCGCAATCAGCAATTGAACCAACACATCGAGGCACTCTCCACGCAAATGGAACAGCTGCAGTTCCCCGACACCATGCCGCTCATGGGCGATAGCGTCCTTGGCATGGGGCCGGCCGCATCCAAAGTCTACGGACAAAGGGAAGGCTTTACGTTTGGGGGATATGGGGWAGCCGTATTCACCAACTACTCGGGCGATAAAGGCAGCACAAGCGACTTCCTGCGTAACGTAATTTACGCGGGTTACAAGTTCGAAGACAACTGGATCTTCAACTCGGAGATCGAGTTCGAACACGCCAGTACGGACAAGAGCGGCTCGGCTTCGGTTGAGTTCGCCTACTTGGAATACCAGAAATCCGATGCGTTCAACTTCCGCGCAGGACTCTTGCTTGCTCCGCTTGGCTTCACCAACGAGATGCACGAGCCCACCACTTACTACGGCGCCTCAAGGCCTGAAAGCGAGAACCGGATCATCCCGACCACCTGGCGCGAGAACGGTCTCGGAATCCTAGGCAACAAGGGCGGCTTCCAATACAAGGCGTACCTCATGACCGGCCTGAATGCCGATGGCTTCAGTGAGGCTGGCCTGCGTGGCGGTCGCCAAAAAGGCAGTAAGTCCAAGGCGGAAGACCTTGCGCTCGCCTTGCGACTGGACTGGACCGACAACCCGGGTCTTCTGGTCGGGATCTCGGCCTACGCGGGCGATGCGGACCAAGGCAGTGCCGGCTTAGGATCGGTAGGCATGAGCATTTTCGACCTGCACGCCCAGTACGAGTGGAACGCCTGGCGTTTTCGCGGACTGGCCGTCACCGCTAGCGTCGACAACACGGAAGAGATCTTCATCGCGAGCGGAGCGGACGCGACCGTCGTGGGCAAGCGCCAGGACGGGTTCTACCTAGAGGCTGGTTATGACTTCTTCCACAACCGGGATTCGGGCAAACAAGAGTCGCTGATCGCCTTCGTTCGCTACGAGGAACTCGACACCCACGCATCCGTCGACAGTGCTCTGATTTCCGACCCCTCCCAAGAGGAGGAGATCCTAACCGTGGGCCTCCAATGGGCTCCCATCGCGAACATTGTCTTCAAAATCGACTACCAAGACTTCGACAAGGCCGCTGACCGCATGCACGTGAGCATGGGATATGCATTCTAAGAGCATGACCCGCCTATTGGGCTTGGTGCTCTGCATCTGCTTGGCCGGCTCCGGGTTCGCAACACCCGTGGCCGGCCCGGCCGTACCCACCTTAGATGCTGCCGCTAGCAAGACCTTCCTCACCCACAAGGAAGCCCTAGCACTCGCCTTCCCCGGATGCGTCGTCAAGCGCACAACCGCCTTCCTCACCAAGGTCCAAGCGGCTTCCATTGCGAAAATTTCTAAAACGACGTTTACCTCCACCGTGGTGTACCCCTACGTGGCAACCAAGAAGGGCAAGCTCGTGGGCACCGCTTATTTCGACACACACCGCGTCCGCACGCTCAAGCAAACCATGATGGTCGTCGTCGATTCCAAGGGCAAGGTAAGTCGCATCGAGCTGATGGCCTTCGGGGAACCCAAGCAGTACATCCCCAGCAAGAAGTGGTATGCGCAAATCATCGGATTGAAGCTTGGACCCAARCTCAAGCTCAACGCYAAAGTGCGCAACATGACCGGTGCSACCATGACGGCRCGTGCATCCGTTTCCTGCACGCGGCGYATCTTGGCGCTTCATGAAGAGCTSGGCAGACCCAAGCCTCGCCCCAAAAGTGAGCCCCWGGGCAAGAAGTCCAAATCACAGCCGAAAGTGAARAAGGCTCCCGAGMMAGRCAAACMCAAAGCCACMCCCCAATGACCCGCGCACAAACTTGGACACTTCACATTTCCAGTCTGCTCGTCGGYGGCACSGGSCTTGTCTACGGCTACATGCGCTACTTTGCAGAGCCCGAGGATTCTTTCTCAATCGTCAAYCATCCWTGGCAACCGGATGTGCAACACCTGCATATTCTCCTGGCCCCCATGCTCGTMTTTGCATGCGGATGGATYTGGCAAAACCATGCTTGGGCGCGGATTCGYTCCGGCTATAAAAAGCATCGCAAGAGTGGTTGGCTGCTGATCGCAACGCTCTTCCCCATGGTGTTCTCGGRCTATCTCGTTCAGATCAGCGAACAGGAAGGMTGGAGACTCCTGTGGGCCTGGGTRCACGGAATCACATCTTGCCTCTGGCTGCTCTTCGCCCTGATTCACCCGCTCTTGCCCCGTAAGCAGGCTCCCAGCTAGGATTATCCCGAACGGGACACGACCCTGCCCGCGAGCAGGCATTGCGGGTTGAACGCCTCGCTTTCCGCCGCGAAGATACAGGGGCTATGGAGTTCTCTACCAATCGTCTGCGCCTCTGGGTTCCCGAACCGAACCAATCCGAAAGGATGGTGCAGTACTACCAACGCAACAGGGAGCACCTTAAGCGCTGGGAACCCCTGCGCGCAGATCACTTCTACACCACGGACTTTTGGGCAGGGCAGTTGGCGCAAAACAAATGCGATGCGACGAATGGCTTGGCGTATCGAATGGCTATCGAGCTTCGCGATAAGGAAGCTTCTGACGCAGTGATCGGGATCGTCAACATCTCCAACGTGATTCGCGGATCCTTCCTGGCAGCCCATGTGGGCTATAGCATCGATCACGAGCACCTGCGCAAGGGTTACATGACCGAGGCTCTTAATGGCCTTGCGGACTTCGCATTCAACGAATTGGGCCTGCACCGTTTGATGGCCAACTACATTCCGAGCAACGTGGCTAGCGCACAAGCTCTGGCCAATGCAGGCTTTGAAAAGGAAGGACTCGCCAGGCGCTACCTATTGATCAACGACGTCTGGGAGGACCATGTGCTCACCTCTCGGATACAGGAGTGACCTCGGCCTAGCAGGCCGTTGACGCTCAGGGATATCCAAGCGGGTCGTCACTGATAGCCTGGCAAGATGCCAGGTTCTCTGAGTAGTGGCTCCATTCGCGAGGCWCCGACAAAGCCGTTGGCCTATCTGTGAGGGCGTGACTGGAAATCGCTGCTCATCAACCGCCTGCGAGCCTGCGCGGGATCGCTTCCCCGTGCGACAGGATAGGTATAAAAAAGCCCGTCGGCTCTCCACCGACGGACTGGTGACTCTTTGCGTCCCGAAGGACTGATCGAGCCGGATCCCCAGCACAGCTCTCAGCTGTGTGGGAATGAGCCGAACCCGGTCCCATTCCGAACGCCCGCCTGGAAATATATTCCACCCAGGACAGTAACGATATGTGACAAAGGCACTTACGCCGACGTGCACACTGCAGAAGGCCGCTCAAACTCAAGAACAGCGGCCCCCCCAATGACTTGGGTGGGCCGCTGTTCTCCAAAGATTTGTGCTCTCTCTACCTTCCAGGGTACTTAGCGAAAGACCCCCGGAAAGCGAATGGTCGCAATTCCCTTGAGTCCTAGAAAGAGACCCAATGACAATCTCGAAGCCCGGTTGAAAACCCCTGGTTCGCGAGGGATCGGGCATCGGACGCAGATCAAGAAGCGCCGCCCCCCCGCGTAGCTGAACGCTACTCGGGCCAGAAGCGACGTTGAGATGCGTTCAAGGACCGGTTCATCGCGGATCTGGGGCTCTCACAGCCGGATTCCTAGCGCCCGAACAGGCTGATCACTTCGCGCTTGGCGAGCTTCTCGGAGTGAGCCCAAATGGTCTCCCCGGTTTCGATGTTCTCCATGCGCAGGAACAGGTTGTAGTAGACGTCCTTGGTCTTGCGGCCCAGGGTCTCCAGGGAGCGACCGTCACGCTTGACGATGTCGCGCAGTGCGCCATAGACGACAACGTCTGCACCTTCTTGCTTACCGAAGGCCCGCGCCTTGGCCGGATCCACGCGCCCAGCGTTCTGCTGGAACTGCACCTGGCCGCCAATCTCGTCCTGGCCAGCCTTGCCCGCCACGACGCGGAAGCGCCCCTGGCCAACAATGCCCGTCAGCATTTCATCGCGGACCAAGCCCATGGAGATGTGCTCCCGAGTCTCGTTCACGATGTTGTCGAAGTACATGATGATGCGCTTGTCGGCTCCCTTGCCACTGTGGTCGAGGTAGCTAAGGCCCGGGGATTCCAAGAGGGAAGCCACCATGCCCTTCGTCAAACGATCGAGATCGCCACGGCCGTAATGCGAGTCCACCATTTCGGCTTCGTTCTCATTCACGTAACCCGTGGAGGAGCAGGCCATCAGGGGCAGGGCAAGGAGAGAGAGGGTCAGTAGTTGTTTCAGCTTCATAGGTTTGAACTGGGGTTGGGAACCGTTTCGGGTTCAGGGTTGCTCAGATCGACTTGGCTGCCGCCAAGCACATGGGCGTATAGCCTCGGCCCCAAACTACGGGCCAAGACAAAGATGGTTTCACCGGGCGCCATATCAAAGGTGCCCAATTCAATCGACTCCCCGCCAATGGCGCGGAGTCGAATGGTCGTAATGCCCGGTTGCGGATACAGGCGGGCGGCCTGCCAGGTTGCGGGGAGGGTCAGCCAGGACCGCAGATCCGCCCTTTCCGTGGCCATGGAGAAAAGCTGCCCGGCGAGGAAGCCCACCGAACCATGCTTCTTCTCGAGTTCATGCGTGAGTTTGAGCTTCAGCGCGCCCCGTACCGCGGACTTCACGCTCAACATCGTGATGCGATCGTCCAGATTTTTCTTCGCGACGGCGGTGACGTCTTCAACGATCACACTCGAGGCAGCAAGGTCACTCGTGCTCAACTCCAAGTGGGTGCCGTAAGCATCCTGCTGCGAGAACGTGGGCACGGCCCACGAAAAAATCCCGTCGGACGTGGGGACATCCAAACGGGTTTCATGCTTCA
>JAESRM010000182.1 GCA_016764635.1 Planctomycetota bacterium | reverse complement strand
AGGCCTTCCGCCAATACTATCCCCACCCCAAGGATTGGGCTCCGCGCTTCTTCCAGGTGCACAGGGACTTTCCAGGGACGCAGGCAGCGGGTCTATCCCTGGCGTGGATCGTACGCCACTGGAAAAACTCAGACCTGGACATGGCAAGCCGCGGCATCCTGCTCAAGCAGTATCTGCGGCAACCGTTCCTCTACGAGATATGCCATTCGTTGGAACGCGCGCACCAACCCCGAGGCCAACAGGACTTGTTGTTTTTGTTCCAGCACAGTCCCGTGGATTTGGTCAAGGCCCACGCGTGCCAATCGCTTTGCGAGCTAGGCATGGATGTGTTGCAAACCAAGGGTGGGGATGTCTTGCGCAAGAACATTGAGCAGTACGTGCAGCTCTTGGACGCGCGCTTCTCCGCCATTCTAATCTCCAACCAGGCCGGCGCTGCATGGGCAGCCCGCTACCGTTTGGAATTGGATCATTTGAGCCTGGGTCAAAAGGTGTTGGATTGGAGTGGCCCCGACCTCGATGGAACCGTCCGCAGTTTGAAGGACACACGTGGCAGCGTGGTTTTGCTCTACTTCTGGAAGAGTTCCTCACGTCCGGCCAGACTTGCCCTTCCACATGTTCGAAGCTTGGCCAACAAATACGCGGGCAAGCCATTTCAAGTATTCGGAATCAGTGCGGACCTCAATGCAAGCAAGGCCAAGCGCTGGCAGGATGCCCTACARGTCAAATTYCCCAATTGGCATGTRCCCTCCACTGCGGAAAMMARGGGCRTTTGGGGYGTGCAATCCTGGCCKCGCTTCTACRTGTTGAGCCCYAAGGGSCGCATCCTRGCGGCGCGCGCCCCATGGRGTGAAGCCAAGCTGGCCGTTCAGCACGCCATGGACGACATCGCACGCAACGCGGTCATCGACGCGCCCATTCCGAGCCCAAACGACGGCCCTGTCATTACAAATGGCGACGAGAATTCCGGGCCCCCAGGATCCAAACCGAACAAGCCCATACCGGCCGCCAAGGAAAAGGCCCTGCCCAAGGGGCCCAAGCCCAAGGGCCCCCTGCGCCGCAGTGAYTCGCAGTGATTCGTAGGTCAGGCACCGCACTTGCGTCCACCACCAGGCACCAGGCCGGTGCCTGGCGATTGCGCCAGTCCCCTTCCAACAGCGCGGCTCTCCCCATGCAAACCTCCCGTTCCCAAGCTCAGTCAACCATGCACCCTCTCCGATTCCTCGCCATTGCACTTCTGGCCCTCGCCTGCCGTCAGGAAAATCCGCAATCCGTCGACAGCCCGGTGGAGGATGCACAGCCTCCGGTGTTTGTCAGCGACCAGGTGCAAGATAGTGAATTGGGGCAATTCCACGTGATCCTTGAAGTGTCCATCGAGGGTCAGGCGTTGACGCCGATGACCTTGCGCATGGCCCCTGAGTTGGCGCCCAAGACCGTGCGAAACTTTTTGCGGATCTCGGAATCTGGCTTTTACGACGGCTTGGTGTTTCACCGGGTTCTGCGGCAATTCATGGTGCAGGGGGGGTGCGAAGTCGGCAATGGCTCTGGCTCCGGTCCTTTCTCGCCCATCCCGGGTGAGTTCTCCTCCTCCGAAGCCGCCAGGCATGTATATGGCACGCTGTCCATGGCCAGGGGCAACAGCGTCAATTCAGCGGGAGCCCAGTTCTTCATCATTTGCGATGACGGGCCGGCGGCTTGGAGTTTGGACGGCAAGTACGCTTCATTTGCCACGGTCGTCTCCGGGGGCGATGCCCTCGAAGCAATCGCAGGGGTCCCTGTGCAAGCCAATCCCAGGGGGGAGCCTTCCGTGCCCACCCGCCGGATTGAGATCGTAAACGCCCGGGTTGTGCGAGGCGCGCTACCGGACGCAGTCACCATATCTCCCGTCACCCGGGAACAGGACACACCCGGTTGGCCCAATACGGTTGAAGTGCAAACCCTTTTGGTGGCTGTGGGTGGGGGACTGCTCCCGGTCAAGCGCACGCTGCCCCAAGCGGAAACCCTAGCCGAGGAACTCCTAGCGAGAGCCCAAAGCGGCGAAGACTTCGACGACCTGGTACGCGAGTACTCTGACGACCCGGCTCAAAAGGGTTCTGTAAATCCCGTGGGCTATCGCTTCGCAAATGAGGGCAGCCACCCCAAAGAAGGCCAGCGAGAGGTCTTCAACCTGAACAATGAATACCAGGAGCGGTTCAATCAATTGGGCGTTTCCAAGCGCCAGGGGCTGTTGAGCCCTAAAGAAGTCTCCATCGCGGCACGCAAATTCCAAGTGGACATGGGTCGCTTCATCCGCACTGAATCATTCATTCCCCGGGCTCAAAAGCGAGTCTTGGCTGATGCGGCCTTTAAGATGGAGATTGGAGACATCCAGGTCCTTCCCAGGGACCCCGCCCGAACCCTGGAAGGCTATTACCTGATTCGCCGGGTGCGCTGAACGGTCCGAGTGGGTAGGGCGGGGCAACCAGCCCCCGGCACCGCAGGCGACCTTGTGACCCAGGTTCGACAGAATAGTTGACGTGCGCGCAAGCGCCAGGGGCCCACAGCTGGCGTAGACCCTTGGGGACTGTTATTCTCCCCGCACTATGAAGCCGGACCCCAAGTCAGAGGATGTCGCCACCGAGCGTCGCCACTTTATTCAACACGAGATCGACGCGGATCTAAAAGAGGGTCGTTACTCCCAGGTTCAAACGCGCTTCCCCCCGGAACCCAATGGCTACCCGCACATTGGCCACGCCAAAGCCATCTGCGCCAACTTTGCGTTGGCTAAGGAATACGGCGGCGTTTGCAACCTGCGCTTCGACGACACCAACCCATCTGCGGAAGAGGACAAATTCGTAAAAGCCATCAAGGAAGATATCCAGTGGTTGGGTTTTGATTGGGGCGACAATCTCTACTTTGCTTCGGACTTCTTCGAACAGCTTTATGGTTTTGCTCAGCACCTCATTCGTACCGGGTTCGCTTATGTGGACGATCAGGATCTGGAAACGATTCGTGCCGGCCGAGGGAACCGTTCCCGCCCGCAAGATGCCGGCCAGAACAGTCCATTCCGAGACCGCACACCCGAGGAAAACTTGGAGCTCTTTGAAGGCATGCGCCGCGGAGATTTCGAGGAAGGTGCCTGTGTGCTGCGCGCCAAGATCGACATGGGCGCGGCCAACCACCTCCTGCGGGATCCGGTGCTCTACCGTATCCAGAACTCACATCATCACCGCACGGGTGACGCGTGGAAGATCTATCCCACCTACGACATGGCCCACGGACAGTGCGATGCACTGGAGAACGTCAGCCACAGTCTTTGCTCTCTGGAGTTCGAAAACCACCGCCCGCTCTACGACTGGCTGTTGGAGCACTTGCCCATCGAGCACAAACCCAGGCAGATCGAGTTTGCTCGCTTGAACATTTCCTACACGGTTTTGAGCAAGCGCTTCCYCAAGCAATTGGTCGAGCAAGGCCTCGTGGACGGATGGGATGACCCCCGCCTTCCCACCCTGCGCGGCATGCGCCGCAGGGGTTACACTCCGCGCTCCATTCGCAACTTCTGCGCTCGTATCGGACTGGCACGTGCACTGTCCACGGTCGAGTTGGGTTGGCTGGAGGATGAACTGCGTAAGGATCTCAATCCCACCGCCCTGCGCCGCATGGCTGTGCTCGACCCGGTCAAGGTTGTCATTGAGAACATCGCAGAAGGCGAAGCCCTGCAATGCGAGGCCGTCAACAACCCAGAAGACGAAAGCGCTGGCACGCGCCCTGTGCAATTGCGCAGGGAAATTTGGATTGAGCGCGAGGACTTCCGGGAGGAAGCCAACCGCAAGTTCTTCCGCCTGAAAACCGATGGCCACGTGCGCCTCCGGTATGGCTACGTGATCCACTGCCATGGCGTGGTCAAGGATGACGACGGCAAGATTGTGGAACTACGCTGCACCTACAACCCCGAGACCGGCGGTGGCAAGACTCCCGAAGGGCTCAAGAAGGTAAAGGGCATCATCCATTGGGTTTCCGTTGAGGACAGCGTGCCCGCCACGGTGAACCTTTACGACGCCCTTTTTACGAGCCCCAATCCCATGCAGGATTCGGATGGCAAGGACTTCGTCGAGCTTTTGAATCCCGATGCTCTGGTCGTGAAGACCGGTTGCCAATTGGAGGCAGCCTTAGGTGAAGCCAAGCCCGACGAGCCTTACCAATTCGAGCGCCTGGGATACTTTGTACTCGATCCCACGCACAGCGCGGATCAAGGGCTGGTGTTCAATCGCGCGGTTTCCCTGCGCGACAACCGACCTAAGGTCACCGACGCCAAATAACTGGCAAGCAATGGAGAGTGCCCCGAGCCTTTGCCCGGGACACTCTTCGGTAAGGGACAACTAGGGGCATTGCCCTGTCGAGACCACTACGCTGTCGATCGCCGCTTCGACGATGCTAGGAGGTGAGCCGTCCCTGGCCAAAAATCTAAGGTGAAGATGGCCCGGTGCAGGAATTGGCCACTGGGACAGGTAAGCAGTGGACAGGGTGACCGGTACCCACTGCCGATCGGTATCGCKACNTGMKCCTMYRCASGSGKGWMMAGNSGYCCSTGNWRKRCCATTNCNNCACRWYWGTKCSWGAGTGAGTCGGTCCTCACCATTTTCATTGATGAGCCCGAGGAAGTATTCGAACTCGATTTGCAGGGGCGCGGCGGCCACAGGAATAGCAGGAGAAACCAACTCGGTCGTGCCCCCGTCCACATCGCTGTTGCCCCAATAGTTGCCGGTCAAGAAGCACCAGCCATCGCCCCCGGCATCCACGGCGGGCGCGATAGGCCAGTCGGGATCRACCAGGGGAATGGCCCGGGTCCAAAAGCCCGCATAAGCGCTACCGTGCAGCGAGTACCAACCGCGATTGATGCGCATGTCATCGCTGAATGCGGTCGTCAGTTGTGAAGTTCGCACTTCCAACGGGGCTTGCAGGCCCGGTTCGGGCCAGATCACGCGCCCGCACTCCAGGGTGTCCAGCCAAACGAGTCCGCGCGTGATTTCACCACACGGGGTCGGCGGCAGGGCGACGGAGTAGCGACCCGGACTCAGCGCGGTCATGGTGACGACACCCTGTCCGGAAGGGCCCCAATAGCGGAAACGAGGCGCTTGCAACAGTTCCATCGGAGTGGCGATACGAACCAACCATTCCTCGCCTGGAACCCGGGTCGTCGGAGCCTCTGCTAAAACCTGAGACCTGCGCGGCAAGCATCGATCCATACTGGCTTGCATGGTGAGCACGTTGGCCGGATGGAAGCCCAAGTCCACCCGGTCCAARCCGCCCGGRCACAGCTGGCAGAAACTCATGATGGTGCCCTGGGTGGAGCAGTCGGAGAACTCCTGGCACGGGGTCGTTCCGGGCCTAGGATTGCAAGAGTCCAAGGGCGGGCAATAGTCGTGGGTGTGGCGAGCCCCCAGATTGTGGCCGAGGCCGTGCAGCAAAGCGAGCCGGATGACGCGGGCATCGGGTTCTCCAGCCAGGTCCAGCCTCATTTGGTGCACGCCGAACGAACGCTCGCTGTGACAGATTCCCTCTTGCCCGGCTAGGCTATGACCATTGCCGGCACCCGAGACGAAGTGACTCAGCTGGGTGGGAAGCGGAGCCAGTCCCGGCCAGAGCGCTGCGAACTCGGCCATCAAGTCCTGAGCATTGCCGCCCACATCCGGTGTCTGCCATGGGTCCTGAAAACTGTGCAAACCTAAGTAGGGAACCTGGAGGTCCAGGCCAAGATCCCGTTGCAAAACGTCTTGTGCGATCAACACCTGTAGCGTCATCCAGGCCGCGGCATGCTCGGGATCATCAAACAACGCGGAAAATTGCACATCGGTCTCCAGGGCCAAAGTGAGTGGCCTGGTTCCGCAGTCGATGGTGCCCGACACACCTGCACGTGCGCCTTGGTCGGGCGCGGTCAGAGCGTGAGGATCGTGCCCTATCTCAGAATTGAGGGCGGAATCCAGGGGTTGCGTGGTGCAGGAGCCTTCAGCTCTGATAGACCCGGGACTCGCCGATAGCTCTAGCACGCCACCGTCGGAGATCGTCAGTGCGGCAGACACACCCGAACCGTAAAAGAACCCCTCCCAGGGACCCTCCCAGGGTTCGTACAACACGCAGCGCCCGTGCCCAAGGCTCGGAAACTCGAGGGAGCCCGTCCAGTAAGTGCCCGGCGTTGACGCACTCGGTACGCCGTCGTGAAAAACCTGCGGAAGCCGTTCCGGATCGACAGGCTGCAACTCTGCCTGACCATGGTGGCCAAAGCCATGGGGTTTAATACGGTTATTGTGATACCCGAAACCCAAAGCCAAGAAAAGAAAGACGCGTTGCGTTTGGGCGGTGCTAAATTAATCGAAGTGCCAGCTGTACCTTA
>JAESRM010000181.1 GCA_016764635.1 Planctomycetota bacterium | reverse complement strand
CCGCCAAAACCAAAATCGCGACCACCAATCGTGGTCAATGGTGTCGAAATAGCAATCGATACGGTTCAAAGCGAAGCGCAAAACCATCCTTCTGACAGGCCCGTTCAGGCATTTGAAGAGGCTGCAAGGGCGCTGGTTGTGCGCGAGTTGCTGCGGCAGGAAACTTTGACCAAAGGGATTGCTGCTGAAGCTGAAGAGCTTGGTGATGTTCAGATAACCTGAGTTCGTGACACAGTCTCTGGCATAGTCGTCGATGCAACAGGGCAGCCAGTTGCAAATGCCCACGTGAGTGTCGAAACCGACCGATGGCGCCGCACCTATCGCGGTGAAGCGGATTCTGAGGGCAAATTTGTCCTTCAGGCGATTTTTCAGGAGAGTGCGAAGCTGACTGTATCTGAGTTTATGGTTGGTCCTAAGCAGGTGGTTCAGGTTGATGTCCAAGAGGGCCAGCCTTTGCGGATAGTGTTGCAAACCTATGCGAAAATGGAGGGCTATCTCATATCTCCGAAACCTGAAGCCGGGTTTCAATATTCCGTGCGGGTCGTTCATCCAGATCCCGAACAGAGAATCGTAAGGCCTCCGGTGTCATGGGCTGACAAGGAATCAGGCCGTTACGAGGTTGTTGGTGTCATTTCAGGCAGGCGTTTAGTTCAAGTCATGCATTGGTCGGTCGTAATCTATGAGATTCCGGATGTACTGTTTGAGGAGGGGATGGTGTGCTCAGACTCAAGGGTCCGGGAGATTGACCTGAACGAGTACCTCGATCGATGGACCATTAAAATTATTGGACCGGGCGCGGGGGGCCCTTTCTTTGCGAATTGCTTAGTGAGTGGGGAAGCAGGCGATATGGGCGTTGTGACTACGGATCCAAATGGCTTGGCTAGCTTCGTGCTCCCCAAGGGTGGCGAATGGACCCTGACCGTGACGTCACGTGGGATGGAGCCTGAGGAGGTCACTTTGTCCGGGGAGCCTGCATCAGAACCACTGATCGTTCAGATGAAGCCTGGAATACAGGTGCGCTTGATCTGCCAACAAGCTCCAGCAGTAGAGAGGGAAGGGCGAAGAGCGCAGCTCTCCTTGGGACTTCTTAATCCTGACGGAGAAATCAGTGAAAATGGACCTAGTGTATACCTGTCGGAGAGCCTGATCAGCACTGGAGAAGGCCTGCTTTCATTTCCCAAACCCGGAAACTACGTTCTCCTGTTGGCGACCCACAAGATCCCTTCTCCTGGAGGGATGATTGTTGGATCCGTAGCAAGCCGCTGCACCTTCTCCGACTTCATCTTAGAGGTTAAGGAGTCCGATGAAGGCAAAACGCTGGACTTGGTGTTGCCCGGGGATTTGTTTCAAGGGCAGTAGGTCGGAACTAAGGGCACGAAAAAAGAGCACGGGGCCGTTTGCGTGGCGCCGTGCTCTTGTGGGTGGCGGGGGAGCTTACTTCAGGGGGAAGCGGCCGGAGTAGAGTTCTTTTTCTCGGCTGCCGGCGATCATGGAGATTTGGATCTGCTTGTGTTTGCTTTTTAGGGTGTACTTGGAGGCTTCGGGGACTTCGATGAGCAGCATGGGGTTGGCGGTGAGGTCGTTGTGGTCGATTAGGGCTTTGGGTGCCTTCCAGATGCTCTTGTCCTTTTTGTTTTTGGTGGACTTGGTGGGGGCGATGCGGATGACGGCTAGGCCTTCGTAGTAGTAGAGCACGCCGTCTTCGTGGTTGCCGGGGAACTTGGGCACGATGGGGTCGACGATGGCTTCTTTTAGGGCGCGCTTGATGCGGTCCATATATTCGTCGGTGGTCATCTTGAAAATTTCACCATGGGCGTACTTGTCATCCCACATTCCCTGGCTGAGCATCATTAAGGGGAGCATGGAGTGGTCAAACCAGGGGTCCTCGGATGCATCCATCATCGGTTGGGTGATGGCCTGCAATTCCTCAGCGCGGCTCGCTTCCATTTCGGTGCCAAATTCGCTTATGAGAATGTCGAGGTGCATGTACTGCTCGGCCTTTTCGGTCGGGATCGGTAGCAGTTGAATATCCGGCACGGAGACTACGTGCATTTCGTTTTTGTCGGGGAAGATGCGGCGTCCGGTGTCGTGGTAGACGGCGGCGTAGGCCATCATCTCGATGTTTGCCGGGTCCAGTTGGGTGGAGAACTGGGAGACCTGGCTGTTCCAGTTGTCGCGTTGGGTTTTGGCGAATTTGCGGTAGACCTTGGGTAGCTTTTTACCCTCGATGGCGAAGCCTAGGTTTTTGGCGAAGAGCGCGGTCAGGCTTCCTTCGAGTCCTTCGAGCCCCTTGGCCGCATTCAGGTAGGGCAAAACCTTGTCGGGGAGGTCGCGGGGGTCGAGCAGCAGGCCGCGCGGTTTGACCATGGGGCCCAGGGGTTGCTTGGTGCGCTCGTCAACCTTGAGCACAATGGGCCCGTCCTTCGTCTTTTTCTGCGCCGAGAGGGCGGGTACCGGAGGCTCGAAGCAGATGGGCTGCACCGGGGTTGCGGCGGAAAAAGTGAACAGAGCAAGCGCGGACAAAAGGACCGTCATAGGGGGCACAGGGCTAGTGGTGAAACAACACGTTGGGAGCGAAGTTCAGATACTAGCACGGAGCCGGAAATGGGTCACCTGGGAGTATCCGGGAACTCAGGGATCGAATTCAAGTGCGTTGGAAGCGACTTGACCAGGACCCGGCCGGGATCTAGCGCGGAGAATCGCATACCTTTGTTGGGCAAGACTGTGAGCTTGGTTTGCTTGATGAAATCGCCCAGGGCATAGAGGGTTCCGCCAGGAAACGCCCCTCCATTCCAGAGCGGCGTTGGCACGATCGCTCATAGCATCTAACAATGGCGGGGCCGAGCCGCCTTGCTCCGAAAAGGAGGGACGGTCCCTGGCTCAACCCTCTATACCCGGTACGTTCCTAGATTCGGAGGGCGGCTTCGACCAGGTCTTTGCACTGCTCGTCGATGAGTTGCTGGGTGGGCATGTCTTTGGGATTTCGGAATTCATACTCTTCCCAGCAGGTGAAGCTTGAGGTGGAGGCCGAAGCGAGTGGGACGAGGAATCGGGTGGGTGTTGTTGTCCTCGTGTGCAGATGGTGGGTGGGAGGGGTTCACACATCCTTCCTGGAAGGATCGAGTCCGGCACAATCACCGGTCGGTCAGGCACCCGTGACTATTTATTCTTAATGGCGAGCTCTTGCTTGCGCTTTACGTAGAGCGGATTACTGGGATCTAGTTTGATAGCCTTATCGATCCAATTCGCTGCTGCTTGGGGCTTTTCGTCCAAGTAGGCCGCGACGGCCTGAGCGTCTGCAAACACGGCTTGAGCGACCGGAGTATCGGAGCGGTCGACGATGGATTCTTGAATGCTGGTAACGAGTTGCCGAACCAGCTCCAGATCCTTTTTCTTGAGTTCCTTGCGATCCACGTAAAGTTCCCCAAGCACGGACACGGCGAAGTTCACTTTTTCGCTGGTGGCCGCGACCTTCCAAGCCTCGCGGTAACAGTCACGCGAAAGGAGGCCCATCACACGTCTGTCTTTCTTAGCTTTGAGGTCAGGCCGAAACGAGCGAAGCAAATCCGCAAGCTGGGACCAGCCCGTGAAAGCTACGCTGGGATGGGTCTCCCGGCGAAGGAACCGGAAAAGTCGTTCGTGGTCATAGCTGCCTGAGTGGGTGTACTGACGGAAGAGGCCTTCCTGCATCATCTGCAACTTTTGCAATCGAACGGGGCGTGAAAGCCCATCGGGATCCAGATTATTAATAATCCTGAGCAGTTTCTGGTTTTCGGTCGCGTAGCCAAAGTCGCCGCATCGTTTGGCCAATGTCCAAAGGGCTTCGATGTCCTTGGGCGCGGCTTTGACCTTGGCTCGCAGGTCGCTGAGCGTTCCCGTGCCGGAGGCCATGCGTTTGAGTTTGACGGCTAATTCCGGACCCTGGATGAAGCCGGCGATCTTGTCCTCGGGCTTGAGGTCCGAACCCAGGTAAAGGATTGTAGGAAAGGAGCTCACTGGGAAAAGACTCGCAATGCGCTCTGAATTTTTATCGAGTACCACGCCATCGGAGTCGGGGGTCAGGTCTATTTTTACGCAGATCATTTCCGCCATCGCAGCGATGACCATGGGATCCGCGAATGAAGTCTGCATGAGCTTGTTGCACAAGTCCGAGTCCTCGGTAACCGTCACGAATAGGACTCCCCGTTTTTCCTTCTTGGCCTTGGCTTTGATGACGTAAAGCGGGGCAGGAAACCAATCGATGGAAGCCACTTGGGCGGCGGGGCTGAGGGAGGGTTGCGGGGCCGTTGTGGTGGGAGCCATACCGGTGACGGGGAGTGCGAGCAGCAGCTGGAGTAGCATGGTATTCCTAGGGAGAGTTCTGGGAGGGCAAGGCGGGGAGGCACATTCCAATAGACATGCTGTACCACGGCACGGACAGGCTGTCCGGAAAATTCGAGGTAGGAGGGCGAAACGGGTCCATCCGCACCGGTTAGGAAGCGGTCGCATTGACTTGACCCATGGCAGACACTGCACCCCCGCATCCATGCTCTCACGCCTGCGCGACCAGGGCGACCACTCCGCCGAGCCCCTGTTGGATGAGCATTCTCGGGATCTAATCCGGAGTCATGGCCGCAGTGAGGGTCTGCAACAGAGCGCTGCAGAGGATGTACGCCAAATCAATATGTTGCCCTTGACTCACTCTATGGCGCACGCCCGCACGCTCGGCATTGTCCATCGTGATTGCAAGGCGACGAATGTTTTGTGGGTACCCGCAGTCTGCCCCAGGTAAACGAATTTGGACTGGCCAAGCACATGTCGGAAGCCGCTGAGACAGTGCTCAGCGGCGAGGATTAGAGCCTAGGGGCTCCCGCATACGCAGCGCCCGTGCAACTGGGCGTCAGCTCAGCCCTGGTCGATGAAAGGGCAGACGTCTACTCCTTAGGGGTCGCGCTCTTCGAGATGTTGACAGGCGGCAGGCCCTACCCCAAAACCGCCTCCGTGGTCGAATTGATCGCAGCGGTGGAGCGCAACGAACCCAAGCGGCCTAGCAGTTTGGATGCTCGCCTTTCCAAGGAACACGACGCCATCGTCCTGCGCGCCATGGCCAGCGATCCTGCGGAGCGCTATCCCAGTGTGACCGCTTTTGCTGCGGACGCCCGGCGTTTGCTCGAAGGGCAACCGGTGCAAGCGGTGGCTCCTTCGAGCCTCTATTACTTCCGCAAGCTCGTGGCGCGCAATCGGGTTGCGGTCTCGCTGCAGGCCTGCCTGATCCTGGTGGCCACATCCTTCGGAGGCTACAGCGCCCTGCAAGCCCGCCGCCTGCGCAATTCCAACGCTGAGTTGCGCGACACGATCCAGCGCCTTTCGGAGACGCGCGGCGACCTAAACAGCGCCCGTGAAACGATGAAGAATCCACCCGCTTGGATTCAAGAGGAGGCCGACCGAACGCTCAAGGACTTCCTGCCTCCTTGCCTGATCGAACCCGCCGCCACCACCAACTTGAACGCGGAGTTGAGGGATTTCGATCAGGACTTTTGGGGCGAAGGATCTGACGAAGAAGCCGCCAAAGCCGCCGCCGATGTGCAGTAATTAGGCCGGGTAGATCAAGATCAGCTGGGCGGCGCTCGATGCGGTGAAACTCAGATCTTTACCTCGGACCAGTGTGCGCGCTTCGATGGTTTTGCCTTGGATCGTGCCGTGCCCTTGGGTGATAAAGATCATGCTCTCGCCCTTCTGTTCGATCGTCTGAGCGGTGTTTACGAGAGCCACGTCCATGCGGGTTTTGCTGTCGAAGGTTTCTTCCTGATCTTGAGTTCCGCCATAGACTTGCGTGCGCCCGCCGGGCTCTGGCTGGTAAATCTTGTAGCCCGCAGGCTGCCCCGGGTTGTCGGGCAGGAACCACAATTGAATCATCTGGTTTTCGGTGGGATCCGGGTTGATTTCATTGTGGGTGAAGCCTTCGCCGCCGGCACGTTGCACCTGGACTTGTCCGGTTTCTATGCCTTGGCCGTGTTCGAGGGAGCCTTCGTGATGAATGCGGCCTTCGATCATCACCGAGATGACGTCGATCTCATGGTGGGGGTGCATGCGGGTTTCCCCGTGGGGCACGAAATTGGCGTCGGCCAGGTAAACGAAGTTTCCCAGGCCATTGCTGGCTTCAGACCGTTTGTGAATCCCAAAAAGCCGCGAGTCGGTCACGAACTGCTTCTCGCGCAGGCCAGCGAAGCCCCCTTGGGGCAAGTCTTCGAATCTAAGGATGTCCATAGTGCGCCTTCGTTGTTTGAGATGTGGGGGGGGCCTGGAAACTAGCCCCCGCCCGGGGTGCTCGCTATGCTAGTCCCACGTGCGCTTTATTCAACAGCGCACCGATAAGGAGCCTACTTACCCCATGGTTAGCACCC
>JAESRM010000180.1 GCA_016764635.1 Planctomycetota bacterium | reverse complement strand
TAGAAATGGCCAGAATCCCGGAGGTTTCTGGCCATTTCGATGCCCGCCACGTTCTTGGCAAAAATGCCGACAGCGAACGCGCCCCCGCATTGCGTTCAATCGAATCGCAAGGACACCGCATTGGTGAAGTTGCTGCTGCCGCCGTTCTCCCGGTGCCAGGCTTGGAAATTCCAGGTCTGGCCGGCGGTGGCGACCAGCCCTCCGTTGGGTCCCCGTAGCGAAGTGGGGTCGACGACCAGGGATGCGCTATCCCCGGTGCCGGTATAGAAGACCTCGATGCCGTTGTTGTAGCGGCCCAAAGGCCCTCCAGCCAGGCAGAATACGCCGGCGCTTCCAGGGGGAGTGATGCTGCCAGCCCCGCCGTTGGATGCGAGGAAATACCCGAATTGGAATTGGGGCATGCCCGAGGCGGTCAAGGTCTTGTCACCAGTGGTGGCCGTCGTGCCTTCCATCGAAATGAACCCGTAGCCGCCGGTCGAANTNGKATKGNNSYTGCMGTNNRMTTWRYCGCGNKRGSKYSTGGRGNSTSANSRRGMWKRSYMYGCSRRCTTNGWTCGTATCGAGCGCACCCAATCTGCTGTGGATGGCGTGCGCCACATAGCGACTCGTGTACATGCCGCCCGAATAGCGCGAGGCCATGCCAATCGTGTCTTGATCCGGACTGCCGGGGCCTAAGTCCGCCAGGTACAGTCGTCGCTCGCTAACGGCCCACTTGAAATCATTGGTCAAATCCAACGACGTGGAGAGGCAATTGTAGTGATCGGTTGAAAGGAAGTGCTCCTTGTAGGCCACCGAGAAGCGGGTGCGCGAGGCCGCGATGCCAAGGCCGAAGGACCAGCGACCGGGCAGGTGATTCTCCAGGTCCCGATGGAGCAAGCGACTCGCGAAATTCTGATTCCCTTGCAGGGCGTGAATCTGAATGTACCCGGGGCCGAGTCCAAAACCATGTACAGCGTAAGCTGCCATGTACACGGGGTCGCTGCCGAACGGTCCCTGGACGTTTTCCAACCCGGTCGAGACCTCCAAGTCTAGTATCGCATTGTTGGGCGGTCCGGCGAACAAGGTCGGAAGAGACGTCAAGGTATTGTCGTCAGCGGTCACGCCTGAGTACATGCCTCCAGAGCCGTGGCTATACACCAAGCGCCATTCAGCAACGGCGGCCGTGCCCGATGATTTGGAAATGCTCGGATAGCGATCGAGCACCGAGAAACCCGTGGTTTCCGCACGGGGTGGCGTCACGGRAGGGGCGCTGGACGTGCTCAGGGGCACGACGGGCGTGACCGCGCTGGATCGAATGTTCTGGTGGTAACCACCTCCCACCTCGAAGAACTTACGCACCCAAACCACCTTGAATAGGGGCGCTCCCTGGGACTTACCGCCCACGTCGGGCTCTTGGTTGAGCCAACCGAATTCGTCCCCGTCGACTCCGACGGAATTCGCGATCATAAACTTGGGGCTGCGCCGGTCGATTTGGGTCGCGTCGAAAGTACGCCCCATCAACTCGGGCCTGTCCGCGTACCTTCCTTCGGTGGCGATCACTAGAAACTGATCGGAGGTGTTGTCGCTGGCGATGCTGGGGGAGTCGAACGTCGCAGAGGTAAAGTCGAACGATGACAGGGCCACTTGGTTGCCGAAGCTCGCGTCGTAGGTCTCCACCCAAACGTCGTAGTCGGTAAACGACCAGCGGCTGAGGTGTACATAAGCGAATGTGTTGGTATCCAGGTCATAGGCCACATCCGCGGCCGTCAGGTCGAGTGTTGAACTTGGATTGACCCGGTAGGCGCGAATGATTGGATCCACAATCAAGGGGGCGACCGCATGGCGCATGAAATCCGCCGGGACCACCAGACGCAGGCCTTGGGGCCCCGCTTGGATGGGAATGTCGAGTCGCCGGCCCTTGCCATCAATCACCAACGCATGGGTGTATGTCACGCCGCCCAATTCGTTGGCGTACGTGACTTCGTCCTTTGAGAATTCGGAAGTCAAATCGGAGTCCACCGCGATGTCGAGAACGAGCTCGGAGCCTCGAATGGGCACCTTGAGCATAAAACTTTGCTCGATCGACTCCAATGCCAAGTCATAGGTCACATCGATCGCTCCGCGATCGATGGTCCAGCGATCCCCTTGTCGAAGCACAGTCTCGGAGCCTTGCAAGTCCAATGCCTCGCCACCGAGGGAGGCTTCGGCCAGGCGCATGCGCACCTGATAAGTGGTCGGGGCATCGCTGCCGAGGAAAGGCATGAACGAAAAACCGCCCACGTTCGCGCTGGCCTTGTAGCCCTTGCCGTAAACCCACTGTGTCCCTTTTTGCTGGTCAAAATGCAGGCGCTCGGCCAATCGTCCGCCAATCTGGTCGTCCGGGCCAGGCGGGTTGGCTTGATCCGCATTTCTRCCGGGGATGGCCTGCGGCGTGCGCACGATGGGCGAGCGCTTGCCGGGAATGGGCCGTTCGGCCCCGTCCACGGGCGGCACCCAGGGCAGGGGGGTCGCTTGGGGCGCACCCCACTCGGGGGCCTGGTCCTGGGCGGAGGCGGGGGCGGAAAGGGCCAGCAGCACAGCTAGGCACGGGATGGGGTGGAAGAGGAACATAGAGAGCGGGTTTCTTGGGCGCATGCGGGGTGCATGCGGGGTGCAATGGGCCGAATCACCCATCAGCATCCAGGGCGTACTTCTCGTGAAAGCCCGCCAGGGAAACCGATGGTTTTGGCCAAGTCATGCCAATCTATTCCTCTCAAGGGCTCCCGGCCAATCGTTGTGCTCACTTTGAGCCTGCAAGCCCATCAAGGTCGGCGCAGAAAGCGGCGGCACTCCAGGGCGGTCCTGGAGAGGGCTTCGGCTTCTTCTTTGATGAGGTCGTCGTTCATCATCGGTTGCCAATCGTGGGTCCAGGGTTCGACCAGGCCGCGGTGGGTTTCCGTGGGCACGACCAGGATGCCGCCGGGGCAGTCGATGCCGAGCAGGTCCCAGCCGGAGATGGTGCGGCGGCGGTAGCCTTCGGGCTGGCTGTGGTCGTTGACCATGGCTTGGTCCGCGGGCAGGTCGAGCAGGTTGAAGCCGACGGTCCACTGGGCGCGGTTTGCGGGGTCGGCGCCGATGAGTTCGAGCAGGGTGGCGGCCAGGTCCACGTGGCTGGTGGCGCGCGTTTCGATGCCGCGCTTCACGCCCGGGCCCGACATGACGAAAGGCACGTGGGCTTGCTCTTTGGTGAAGTTGGAGGTGTGGCCCCAAAAGCCGTTCTCCCAAAACTCTTCGCCGTGGTCGGCGGTGATGATCAGGATGGTGTTCTCCCATTCGCCGTGGGCGCGCAGGCTTTCGACCATGTCATGCACGACGCGATCGGCGTGCAGTACCGAGTTCTTGTAGCGGTTGATGATGAGCTGCTTTTCCTCGTCGGTGGCGTTCTTGGCCAGGTCCCTGTAGTGCACCGTTTCCATGTACGGTTCGAAGAAGGGGGCGCCCTCCGGCGGGTCCGGGAAGGAGTAGGTCTGGTGGGGCGCGTCGAGCACGGCGAAGGTGAACAGGGGTTTGTCGTCCTTGCCCTCGGCCTCTAGCTTCGTGAGCCAGTCCTCGAATGCGATGGCCATGGAGGCATCGCGCTCGCCGGGCGTATCGCCTTCCAGGTCGTCGTTCACGTGCTCTTCCATACGCACCCAGGCGGTCGAGCGCAGCTCCGGGTAATCCATGGAGGCGGTGGAAAGCACCTGCATCTGGTAGTCCAGATCCAGCAGGCTATCGACCAGCACGGGCGAGGTGCTCTCGGTGTACACGGGAATCCAATAGGAGCCGTGCAGGCCGTAGATCATGGAGAATAGGCCGAAGCGCGTGGCGTTGCCGCCGCTGTAATGATCTTGGAAAACCCTGGCGCCGTTGGATTCGTCGTCCACGTAGGCTTGCAAGTGCGGCATGGTGGCTGCCGTTAACATGTCCGCGCGCACCGAGTCGATGGCGATGACCACAATGTTGGGCCGTTGCGTTGTGGTCTCGGCGAAGATCGGTTTGGCCAGGGGGTAGTCCAGCAAAATGCCGCCGCCACTCAGGTCGACCTTGGGTCGATCCTCGAGCACGAAACCGAAGCGCTTGCGCATCAAACGTTTGATCGTCAAGCGCTGATAGAGCGGGAAGACGCGCGCCAGGGCGGTCACGCGCCGGTCGCGGTACAGGTCTGCGTGGGCGTAGATGCCTTTTTCCAAGAGGAAGATCGGCACCAGGATCATCAGCAGCAACCGCTTGGAGGGCGGGCGGAATCCGCGCGGGGCGCGCTTCAGCAGGGAGCGGAACAGCAGCCACTCGGCCACCAAAATGATCACAATTTCCACACCCGTGGAAACCATGTCGCTGGTGCTGAAGTGCACGGCGTCGCCCGCGCCCGGGTTCTTCATGGTGGCCCAGACCATGCCGTTGAAGTGGTAGCGGAAGATGCCCCAAATCTGCGTGTCGATCACGATAGCTACCAGGAACAAACCCCAGATAGCGGCGAAGATCGTGGTCAGGGAGCGTTTTGCGTTGCGTGGCCAAACGAGGGCCAGGGCGGTTGAAATAAAGGCCGGCAGGAAGGTCAATCCGAAAGCATTGGAGACCAAAGCCAGGTGCATGAAGCTCCAGGCCTTGAACGAACCGCTGGTGTTGACGTTGTCGGTGTAGGGATAGTGCAGGATCGCCGCCACGACCACGTTCCAGATCCAGAAGCGCACCGTAGCGCCCAGGAAGCAACCGCGTCCGGGTTGATCCAGGTGCTTGCCCAGGGCGCGGCCCAAAGGACCCAAATACCTCAACTTGCCGTTTTCGCGGCTACCGATGGTCGCTTCCATATTCGATTTACTTGGGGCGGCGCGCGTTCAGTACAACCGTGCGCGAGGTGAGCATGGTCCAGCCGTTGCAAGCTTTCATCCAGGCGTCGTTTTCTTGGGCGATGTCCGGGGCCTTGCGCCATATGCGGCGCGCGGCGGCGGCGCGACCCAGTAGCAACAGGGGCGCGAAGATCACGGTCCAAACCGAAGCGGAGGCCTTGCGCCGGTCCCCGTGGAAGGTGATGTCCGTGAGTCCCGAGCGCAGGGATGTGTAAGCCAGGAAGTAGGGCGCGATGGGGTGGATGTGCCCGCCGCACAAGCGCGGGTCGTGAACCTTGAGCGGAAGCGGATCGTACAGGTGCGCGAAGCCCCAGGTCCGGGTGCGCAGGCGCGAGCCCATGTGGTGCGTGTTGGGCGTGGTCAAAATCACCAAACCGCCGGGTTTCGTGATGCGTACCAATTCGCGAATGAAAGCGAATTGGTCTTCCACATGTTCGATGACCTCCACGCTGATGACCGCGTCGAAGGTGCCGTCTTCGAAGGGCAGCCGTCCATCCGCTTCGGTTTTGTGGCATTGGATCGCGTCGCGTCGTACTCAAAGGAGTCCGGGATCAGGTCGCAGGCGAAAATGTGATCGGCCGGTACGAGTTCGGCCTGCGTCATAATCTCGCCCAGTCGGTGCGAGAAGTTCCCGAGTCCGGTGCCCACATCGGCCACTTTAATCCCGTTCCAGTCGATGCCTAGGGCTCCGGCGCCTGGACCGGAGGCCTTGGGAAGTCCCTCCTGCAAGAGACGAAAAACCGCATCCGTAGTGGCGGGGTTGGACCAGGGTTTTGCGCGCATGGCGGCCAGTCTAGGGTGGTGGCCGGCCCCAGAGAACAGGCAACCCCGTTCAATCGGACTTGCTGGGCCCAGAACCGGTGCCCAGGGCGAGGCGGGGGAATTTCACTGCTCACGGGGGACCGGCAGGTGCTTGCGGTTGCAGATTTGGCAGTGGTCCGGCGTTCCGCGCTGCATGGGGCCGCCGCAGAGCAGGCAATTGGGTATGGCCAAGTGCGGAACCAAGGCGTGGCCTTGCTCGCGCGTCAACTCAGGGGAGTGGCGCTTCAGCCAAACCAGAGCGAAGGCCAGGAGCGCCGAGATCCCGATCCTGCAAATCAGCAATTCTTGGGAGGAGAATTCATCGGCCAAGTCTGGTTCGAACCAAAATTCAAAGGTGATGACGGCCAGTACTAGCGCAAGGAAGGCCTTGGCCGCTCGACTTGTTTTGGTGTGCCGATAGGGCTTGTTGCCGCAGCCTGCACACTTCCAGCGCTTCCACAGACCTAGGGGCAGCACGGGAATCCAATACAGGTGGTAGAAATCGGCTGTTCTGATCTGGGTGAGCGTGCGAACCTCCTGGCACGATCGACAGTAATCCCGGCGGAAGGCCGTGGTTTTGGGCAGGAAGTGGTAGAAGCCTTGGAAAAATATCATGGTCAAAAGGAGAGGGGCAAAAAGTTAAGGTCGAATTCTATACTAGCAACCTAGACTAGGTTTTCGCGGTGCGGACTCCGCGCGTGGAGGATGGGTGGTGCCGCGGATTATCCATCCACCTGCAG
>JAESRM010000179.1 GCA_016764635.1 Planctomycetota bacterium | reverse complement strand
CTCCAGCTTCGGAGTTCACGACTTGGACCAACTTCTCCATGCCTGACATGAAGCCCGAACGGTCCTTGAGGTCGACCCACAGGGACAAACCCGGCAAGCTCGTCACGCCGATGGAATCCATGGGGAGTGAAGAAACCCACGTGGATCCAAGGTGAGCCAGCAGATCCTCCTCCGGTTGAAAGTCGTACTTTTGACGCCAATCAGAGAAGGGGTCCTCCCCAAGGTCAGCGAATATGTTGCCGAGCATACTTACTAGGATTTCAGAATCCATGCTCACTGCGTTGGCAATCACCGCATCTTCATGCACATAGTCCAGGGCTTTAGCATTGAGCTCCTTGCCTGAGAACAGCCGATCATAGGGCCCTAGCCCTAAGTCTTTCTGGAAAGACTCCGTAACGAAAGTCGCCCCTCGAAGCTGCACGCGCCAGTCTCCACCACGCAATAGCATGTCGAAGTCCGGACCCAGCGCGGTTGTGAGCAAGTCAACCACCGGCTGGATGTATTCTTTCTCCGGGCACACCCCGTAAAAAGACTCGGCCAAGATGGATTTGAATTGGAAGACGGTGATGCCTGCAGACTGGTCTTTGAAGCGTTTAGAGCCCTCAAGGAAACGCTGGGCTGAAGTCACCTTCACGGCCCGTTTGGCGCCCGCTTCCATTTCCAGGATAGGATCCGCGCCAACAACAAAGACCACCCGGTTCCCATCCTGGAATACACCGGCCGGCATTTTGGTATCAGGCAAGCGGGGAACCAAGATGTGACCAACGGGTCGACCTTCGTATGTGCCGTTTCCAACCACAATTCCAGCTCCCTTGGGCGTTGAGGCGGTGACCGCTTTCCCGAGGGCCTCAAATGCCATGCCCGCTGGAACACCACTTGTGAAATCGATGATGACTTGAATCCGAAGGGCTGACTCCAACCGCAGGAACAAGGTGTCGTCGCTCCAAAATCCTTCTTGGTCCATGCCCTCCACCAAATGCGCGGGAGTTGTGTCATGCAAGCTGACCGAGAAAGAGACTTTCGATACTTCGCTCAAAACAGGCTTGAGCAGGCTCCAGTAGCCATCGGTGAACATGTCTAGCTTCTCATCGAGCACTAAACCCGGGTTGGAAAACGCCCCCGTATCCTCCCGTAGGAGTTTTTCGAGAGCCGTTCGGCAATCCACGTCAGCTAGGACCTGACCATAAGCCGTGCCTTCGTATCCCCGGTAGACCCCCTGTACGTCGGCCATTTCGAAGTAAACCAAAGAGTCTGCAGGGTGCAGTACCGAGTGGTCGACAGATTGGGGTGTGACGAGAACGAGGGGGAGAAGTAGTGCTAGCATTTCAATCTTGGGTCGAGTTTCGCAGAAATCGAACATACGAACTATCGGAGAGATATTTGTAATACCCACTCTGACCTCCAAGTTTATTCCCCGAAACCCTGCAAATGCTTGGGTTTGATTGCCCGCCGCATCTTGTGGCATCTCAAGAGCGACCCTAGAATGCGGCGCTTGCGCGTGCAGTCTCCCCTTCGACTACGCTAGGCGCACCTGTAGGCGCGATCAGCTCCTACCTAACAAACCACTAACAAGAATCCAAGTCATGGCCAAACACAAGTCCGCAACCGAAGTCACCGTAGTGACGGAGGAAAAGTCCCTACTCCAGCAGTCGGTCGACAAACATTGGATCAAGGTCGCAGGGATCGGAGTCGTTATTGCAGGGGCTGTCCTCTTCAACCAATTCCAAAACCAAAGCGCTACAAAAGCCAAGGGTGACCGCTGGAACGGCCTTTTGGCCGCCGAAGGCAACTTGGAAGATGTCCAGGCAGCTACCAACGGAATCGAGGATCCCAACCTCAAATCATGGGGAAAAGCCCTCGTTGCCCAAGAGGCCATGGTTGCTGACAAGCCTGCTGTTGCAGCTGAAGCCCTCGCGGAATTAGCCGCCAACCCGGATCACATCCTCAACWCGGATGCATTCGGTGTAGACACCGAAGCTGGCCGCCTTTCCCCGGCTGCCTACGCCCAAGCCGCTTTGTCTTCCCAGGTCGAATGGGAAGCAGCTCACCCCACCGCACTTGGAAACCCCGCCCCCGCGGAAGGTTCACCCAAGGTAGTCATGCACACTTCAGAGGGCGATATCGAAATCACCTTCTACGAGGCTGAAGCTCCCAAGCATGTTGAGAACTTCCTGAAGCTCGCCGGCGAAGGCTTCTACAACGACATTCTCTTCCATAGGGTCGTCAACAACCGCAGCATGGCGATCATCCAAGCGGGTGACCCCAACACCAAAGAAGAAGACGTGACCAAATGGGGTCAAGGCGGTCCGGGCTACACCCAGCCCATCGAAAAGAACGACCTCATGCACTGCGCGGGTTACCTCGCCGCAGCCATGCCTGGCAACTCCCAGGAAAGCTCGGGAAGCCAATTCTACATGTCTGTGGATCGCAGCCACGGCCTTGATGGCCGTTATGTGGTCTTTGGGAAGATCACCGCTGGCCTTGAGGTGGCCACCAAGATCCTGGAGGCTCCTATTCGCGACTCCGACCCAGTGAACGGAACCCGGGACATCCCCGTCGATCCGGTATCTATCACTTCGATCGAAACGCTCTAGTCGTATCCCGACAATGCTCAAAGGCCCAGCAGGTGACTGCTGGGCCTTTTTTTGTCTTGATTACACCAAGCCACACGACCCTCCAATTACAAGCACCTTACAATCCGGGAAGTACCCACGATTTCTTTAAGGGCGTCCTAAGCATCCAACGACTAGGCCCCAAACAGCTCATATCCGCAGAGAATTGCAAACATACGCCTACCTCGATGTGACACTTCCAGCGCTTGGTCACGGTCCGCTAGGCGATACCCAATATTAAACACAAGGTCGCATGTTCCACGTGGAACATTCATCCGTGAAAGTACCTAGCGCCGCTGGCTAGGGACGAATTGAACACAGAGCAAGACCTGGGCCTACCGCGGCGTTGCGCATGCCGACAATCCACACAGTGGTTTTCCTACTACCAATCTGACATCTGAGGATTTGCTGGGTTCTCGCCACCTACACAAACTTGTCAACGCTTCCGTAAACCTCCAACCGAGATGTTCCACGTGGAACATCTCACGCTCATCACTTGTGGTTGCTATAGACATGTCCGGTTCAAAGATTATTCAAGGCCACATGTTCCACGTGGAACATCTCAAGAGCCAAGGAGACTTGCACAGGTAACCGGGTTGTTTTTCGAAACCAACCCTGATCACATCCAAGAGCTAGAGCTGGGGAAAAGTGCGGGGGCATTCCCTCGGGTCCGCCTGGGTTCTATCACCCTAAACCTGTACTGAGTACACGCTTTAGACCTTAGGCCGTCGCTTCCAGATCGCACCCGATATCAGTCCCAATGGATGTTCCACGTGGAACATCCATGAGGCCCCACGGGAAATCATGTGAATAACGATCTAGCTGAACACACCTAGGGCGTAGTCGGTGCGAGCTAAAACCTCTGAAATAGCCCCGAAACCCAACACCGTCCACATGGTGGTTCAAGACAAACCAAAGTGGGTATAGCAAGGATTCACCGGAGAATCACGGTCACCCAACAGCATGCTGCCTGAACGGTCACCCACTATGTTCCACGTGGAACACTCACACCCGGTGAGATGCAAAAGGCTAGGTCTCTAAGTCCCTTCATCGACACCGCTTTCCACAAAGATAGGCCCCACCGAAGACCTGGGCTCAACAACCTCCCTCCAAAAGCGGTACCGACCAGCAACAAACACCTAAACATCTACGATATAAACACTTAACTACATTTCGATCCAGGACAACTCGAATCATTCAACCCATACATTCAACAGATTAAGTTATGAGGAGGGTCTTATCCCCAACTTATCAACAGCTAGGGCGCCCTCCAAACCACACCACTCGCCCTAGAGGGTTTTCTTAGGGGCCAAGCCCTCCACAAGAGCTTCCAACTGCTCGCGCCCACTGAAGTGAAGACTGATGTGGCCCTTGTAACCCTTTCGAACCGCCAGCTCCACGCGGACTCCCAGGTGCTCCCTCATACGCCTCTCCAGGTCCTGGACCCACGCTTCGGGCCTGGCGCCGCTAGCGCCGCCCGCAGGGGCTGTAGGTTCCGAATTAGAGCTAGTAGGGGCCACAGCCCCGCCTTTCACGAGACGCTCTGTTTGACGCACTGAGAGCTCATCTCGCACTATGGTGGCGAGAGCCTTCTTCTTGTCCTTGGCATCGCCATTGACCCCCAGAAGCGCACGTGCGTGGCCCATGGTGATCAAGCCGGAAACCAGGGCTTCTTGCACATCCTGATCCAGATCTAGCAAACGAAGGTGGTTGGTCACTGTGGAGCGCTTCAAACCGACTTTGGCTGCAACCTGTTCCTGTGTGAGATTCAGACTCGCAATCATCTCTGCAAAGCCTTGAGCCTTCTCGATGGGGTCCAAATCTTGCCTTTGAAGGTTCTCGACAAGGGCCAGCTCCATCATTTCGTTGTTACTGACATCCTCACGAATCACAACAGGCATGGTCCTCAACCCAGCCAAACGAGCTGCGCGCCAGCGACGCTCACCCGAAATGATCTCAAAACCCCCTTCAACCTTGCGAACGCAAATAGGCTGGAGGATACCGTGGTTCTCGATGCTATTACGCAGGTCCTCCAGGTGTGCACTCTCAAACACCTTGCGCGGCTGCATCGGGTTCGGCCGAATCTGGGCGATGGAAATCTCACGTTGAGACCCTCCGGCGCTATCATCCGAGCTCTGAGCAATCAAAGAATCCAATCCACGTCCAAGTCCAGCCATAGTATTTCCTCCAACACCACTCGCTCCCCAGCAAATCGAAACGGTCGACTCCCCTTTCAAGCGTCCAAGTGAAARGTCATTATCCACGCCATTTGAATCACGGCCACCTTTTATCCCCATCAAGCTTCCTCTAATCTGAAAACATGATCGAGAGTGCTACCCTAAAATGGCTTCTAAACATGGCCATCAGAAGCCCTACCGCCTGGTTGATGGCGGCAGGGGTGGGGTCTGCGYGGCCATTGTTCGTGGTTCTACTATCCCTCGGTGTCACAACTTCAAGCCAGCCTCCAGCCGCCGCGCTCTACGAGATAGGGTTCCTGGCTGCCCAGCTAGGTGCCATGTTGGCCATAGTCACCCTCAGTCAGGGATCCTGGTGGCTGTCCCGAACTACCCCCTGGAGAAGGTTTAGAGCCGAATTCACGGGCATCGCCACGTCCAGCTTCGCGCTGATAACAGCCGCCTGGGTACTACCTGTATTGACCTCGATGTCGCAAGCGCCTTTGCCCCTTGCGCACATGCTCTCGACCGCGCTGACGGCAGCGTTGCACCTGGCCGCAGTGGGCGTTTGCATCCTCGCGCTTCCAATAAACTCCTTGGCGCGAGCCACCCTGATTCCGCTGGGTGTCTGGTTCATTCCAAGCCTTATYGATGSCCACTCMTGGSCSMTGGTTGGAATTMGGCAATGTTTCGAATTAGCGGGCGATTTCMAGTTCCCTTGGACCGAAGAATCCTCTGCATCTGTGTGGCAGGCTTCGATCCTGCCTATTCTTGGTTTGTGCCTGTTGCGTTTGGCGGAGGCGACCCGGAGAGCCTTCAGCCCATGCGATACGCCATCCTAGGAGACATCCACGCCAATTTACTGGCCCTGGAAGCTGTCATGACTACAGCGAAGGCACGTGGGGTTGACCGGATTCTGAGTGTGGGGGATGTGGTGGGTTACGGGGCCGGCGCTCGAGAGGTCATGGATATACTCCGGGACAATGAAGTGCCCACGGTACTGGGCAATCACGACGCAGCCATCGCGGGGGACTTGGACACCACCTTTTTCAATCCCATGGCAAAAGAAGCTGTGCAATGGACCCAGGGCCAACTCACGGAGGGGGACCTGGACTGGCTGCACGAGCTGCCATTGCTGCTCCACCTAGATGGATGTTCAGTGGCCCACGGTAGCTACAGCGACCCCGACCTCTACAAGTACATCCAATCGACCGAGGATGCTGACCCCTCCCTGGACCTTCAACCCGAGAAGGTCTGCTTCGTGGGGCACACACATGTACCTGTGAGCATCCTGCGCATGCAGGACAACCCGGAGCGCAGCTTCTACACCATGGATGAACAAGTCGATCTCTCCCTGGTAGACAAGGCCCTGATCAATGTTGGCAGCGTTGGACAACCTCGAGACGAAGATCCTCGGGCTGCGCTGGGGATCTATGACACCTCAACCCAACTATTCGAGCTCCTTCGAGTCGAATACAACATCAAACTGGAAGCCAAAAGGATCGAAGCCTCAGGTTTGCCAAAAATGCTCGCTGACAGGCTCTTCCTGGGCGTTTAGGGTGAAGTTGGCGCACCAAAATCTCTCTCCCGGGCCATTAAACGATCAGCGCCTA
>JAESRM010000352.1 GCA_016764635.1 Planctomycetota bacterium | reverse complement strand
GGTGTCCGTCGCGGTCGTGTGCGGACTGTCCACAGGGACTCTTGGAGAGGCCTCAGGGCTCTTCCCCGCTTGGGCGTTGTGGGCGCTGGGTCTGTTGCCCTTTTTGGTTGCTGGAGCGTACGCATTCACCAGGAGGTCCAGGGCCACAGAGTTCATGCGCACGTTGCTCATGGGCAGACGGTTCTTCGGTGCACACAGGCATGCGGGCTTCGTGCGGAAAATCGTCTTGGTCTTTGTTATGTACTGCGCCCTTTGCGTGCTGCATGGATTTGGATTGGCGGTTCTGCTCAACAGCTTCATGGATCAGGCTCCCTCGGTATGGGTTGTCGTCTCCGCCAATGCGGTCGCCTGGTTGGTCGGTTTTCTGATCCCTATAGCGCCGAGCGGAATTGGTGTGCGCGAAGGGGCCGTGTGCCTGGTTCTCAGCCATGCTGTACCGGTTGAGATCGCTGCACTGTCCGCCCTGCTTTGGCGCTTGGCCCAGGTCGTCTCCGAGTTGGTGATCGTCGCTCCGGTCGCGATCCACGGGGTGGCCGGGGATCGCAAGCAAAGTGGGGACCCGTTGGGGCGTTCCCTGTGAGGAAGCCAGATCGTTATGTGCTTGCTGCGATGGCTTGGACCTTGGTTCTGGCCGTGTTCTCCTGGGTGGTCCTCGTGCCCGGCTGGGAGAAGTCGCAGAACAGCACTTACACCTCCCGTCTCGGCCGTGCAGCGCTCATCCGTTCCAGTGGTCAGGGTTTTCCTGTCACGCAGGAGCGGGTCGGCCGAAGGACCCTGTCGCGTTCCTACCACGGGGAAGGACTCGTCGAAAGTGACAGCGTCCTGGTCCCGGCGATCCCGGTGGCGAGCGTGCTGCGCGTCTATGTGTCCGTGGGTCAAACGGTGCAGGCAGGTCAGATATTGGCCACCCTTGATAGCACTCTGCATGCATTCAAGTTGCGCGCGGCCTTGGCTGGGATCGAAATTGCGCAAGCGGAGTTGGAGCGGACGAGGATTGGGTCCGCGTACACTTTGGCCCAGGAACGGCCGGTCCGGGATGCGATCGCTTTGGAGGCGAGTCGGGAGCGGCTGGTCCTAGCCGAAGAGAAGCTCGCCATGTATGCGAGCTTGAACCACGACGGGCATTTTTCGCGGGAAGCCCTATTGGCCAAACGTGGGAGAGTGATCGATGCGGGGGAGGAGCTGCGCGTGGCCGAGTGGGCCATGGAAACATCGGAAGCCGGACGTTTGCACAGCATCGCTATTGCGGACAAGG
This sequence comes from Planctomycetota bacterium, assembly GCA_016764635.1. Taxonomy (GTDB): domain Bacteria; phylum Planctomycetota; class UBA1135; order UBA1135; genus NORP259. The sequence goes on along the minus strand of JAESRM010000352.1, from coordinate 5,160 downwards.
CCGTGGAGGAAGCCCATTTGGCCCACGGGCATCTGGAGCGGGAAAGCGCGAACTTCGTGATTCGCGCGCCGACCCACGGAGTGCTGGAACGCGTCCTTATACGCCCTGGCGAATACAGCCAAGACCCTGGAAGGCCCGCTTTTGTGATCGCATCGGGTTTGTGGTTCTCCGCGCACCTGGATCAGGGCGCCATCGGTCGCGTGACCAAAACTGCAACCGTTGAAATTCGATTGGAGGCGTTCCCTGGTCGGGTGTTCCCCGGGCGGGTCCGCAGGGTGATTCCTTTTGTGACTTTCAATCTAGGGGGTCCTGAGATCAACCGACCGATTCGTCCCCAAGGCTCCGGTGCCCCGGAGTGGCCCGCTACCTTTCGGGTGGAAGTGGACTTTGCGTCCCAGGCTTCTTCGACCGACAGCATCCTGAAGGGAACCCGGGTGGTTCCGGGGTTGACGGGCTTTGCGCGGATCACAATTCGGTCCGATTGCATCGCGGTCTCACGGTCCTCACTGCTCTCGCTCTCGTCTTCCAAAGCCCTGCTCTATGTGGTGGGTCGGGACGGCATCTGGTCTCCGCGCGAAGTCACGGTGGGAATCATAGACGGTGATTGGGTCGAGATCGTGCAAGGCGTGGCGGAGGGGGAGWCCAYCCTCTCCGGCGGGCACGGGGTCCTTGAGACGGGCGACCTCATCCAAATTGTTGAGGGGGCGGAGACCCCGTGAAACTCCCAAAAGACTTAGAACCGTATCGAGGGCCGTTTCTACTGGGCGTAGGGGTGCTGGCCTGCTTGGCCGCCCTCTGCTCGCCTTGGTTTCGCGTCCCCATGCGGGTGCTGGGTGGGGCGGGCGGTCCATTGCAGCATGTAGAAGCCGCCTCGACGCTCCTGTATCGGGTCCCCGTTTTTGCTGTGGCTGCCCTCTCCCCATTGGTTTGGTTTTTGGGGCCCCGGGCCCGGGAGTGGTGTGCCATTTGCGTCGCGGCCACGACCACATTGCTCTTGGCCTACCCCAATTCCGTCATGATCGGCGAGCCGGATCTTGCGGCCAATGCGAGTTGGATTCAGCAGCAGACCGAGCGGCTGACGTGGCTGGGTGGGGACATCTCCACCTCCCAAGGCAATCGTGATCGTTTGTTCAAGGACCGAGAGATCGTGGTGTCGGCGCGCTCGAGTCTGCGTTTGGTGCCGATACCGAGTTGGGTGCCACACTATTTCCAGTTGGGCCGGTTGCCCGAGGTTGCGGAATGGCTGGGCTATTCCAATCGCTTCAGCGCATTTGTCGCACGGGGTTGGTTCTTGGCTCTGATGGGGGGTGGCTTGATTGTCTGCGCCAGCCTGGTGGGATGCGGTGTGAACTGGGTGCGAGCATTGCGGCGTTGCGCATGCGTCTTATCCCTTGTGGTATTGCTCCTGTTGACACTGCTGCTCTCCGAGCCGGTCATGCTGGGCACGCGGCTCAAACAGGCTAGCGATCATGTGGCCTTGGGCGATCCAACAGCGGCCTTAAAGGTGCTGGAGTCCGCGGCCAGCGCTTCACCGGTTGTGGGCGAGGACACAGGCTTCATGGCGCAGGTCGGCTTGCTCAACCTGCGGGTCGGCCGGGTGGAGTTGCCTTCCGCCAGACTATGGACGGCTTTTCAGTTGGAACGCAACGGGTTTCGAATGCAGGCGTTAGAGATTTACCGGGAGCTCATCGGGGAAAAGGGTCTTAGGCGTTCACTGAGGCGGGAAGCTTCCCGGGGCTTGGTTCGTTTGGGGATTCAGCGCATCAACTCCACAAGTTACGTGAATGCTGCGGATCTGCTCGAGACCGCAATCGATGCCTTCCCTAGCGACATCAAAGCCAACCTGGCCCTGCAGTTGGTGTACCTGAGAACCGGCAATCGACCGCGACTCGAAGAGCTTGTGGAATTGGCGTACGAAACTTTGGCTGAGTACAACCTTCCGAATAAGAAGGTCATCCTGTCGGTTTGCCAAGAAAACCTGTGCTACATCGCTCTGGCTGAAGGGGACTTGCACGCAGCCCTCAAGCACCGACAAGGGATGCGCAAGCCATGATCTACGGCAGATTCACATCCCAGGGATGGGCCGCGTACGCGTACTTGGTTCTGACCTTGCTGCTACTTTCGCTCGCCGTTGCATACATGCTCGTGCGCTGGAAAGTTCCGTTTCGGCCCACGCTGGTTCCATACTCGATGGATGCAGAATGGATCGTACCCGCAGGAGGGCCCTCCTTTTCGGCTTGTTTTCGGACCGAATTGATCCTGGACGCAACTCCGTTGCATGCTTGGATCGCTGTTTCCGCGGTGGATGCTTTTGAGCTGACCATCAACGGGGACACGGTGGGGCGCATGTTCCTGTGGCGCCCGACGCGTCCGTTTCAGAATGGCTTGAGCGAAGGGGGGCAACGGGTCTCGCCGCTGCAGGTGGCCATGGCCTTGAACTTCCCACGCGAGTTTCAATGGCGGGGCCATCGCTCGCACATGTTGCCCGTGTTCTTCGATGTGCATTCGTTCCTACAGCCAGGGAAGAACACGATCTGTTTGCAAGTGGAATCCAGGCAAGCCAAAGCGCGAGCCTGCGTGGAAGGGGAGATTCTTTTGGCAACGGGTGAGCGCAAGTCTGTCAGCAGTGGGGCCCATTGGTTGGGAGAGCCATTCGCCCCCACCTTGCAAGCCAAGCACTGGTGCAAGCCCAGCGCCCGTGTGAACGAATGGCGTCGAGCGGAGCTGGCGGAAGCGCCTGCGGGCGGTTCGTACAGCTTCATTCCTACCCGCGCGTTCAAGGACCCGTTCCGTGGGAAGTTCCTCCACTCTCCAACGGCAGCGAGTCATGCAGAGATCGTTTACGAGTCTGAGTGGCTGCTCGATGGGGAACCAGCAGAGGCCTGGATTCGAGTGCTCGTCAATCGGCCATTCCATCTTTTGATCAACGGAAGTCCCGTGCGCGTGGCCCGCCCGCGCAAGCCGGACTTGGACGCAGGAGATTGGATCATGGGTCGCGAGCGAGCCCTGGATGTGTCCGCCACGCCCGAGTTGCTGGATCCGGATGAGGTGGGCGAGGTGCATTCGGGGAAGAGGTTTTTATCGCCGGCCCATGGGGACCCGACGGAATTGGAATTCAAGAAGGTCGAGGTGCGGCGCAATACGACCAAAGATCGACCCCGAGCGACCAGTGGCCTCAGCGTGATTGAGGAGACCCGGGCCGAGGGAGTGCACGCACATGACCTCAAGAACGCTCTGGCTCTAAAGCCAGAAGATCGCACTCCCGTCGCACTCACAAGGGATCGGGGGCAGTCGGTCTACAACGGATACGACATTTCCTGGATGTTGCGCGAAGGCCGCAATCGGGTGCAGATTCGATTGACCCCGGCCCGTTTCGCTACCGACCTGGCTTGGGCTCCGAAGCTCGCTTTGGATGCCGAAGCCACCCTCGCCTCGGGCCAGACAGTCCGCTTCCAAAGCGATCACACCTGGAAGGTTCGCAGAGCTACGACCGGAACCCAGGCAACCGCGCGCAGGGTGCTGGTGGGCGGGCCCGCACTCAAAACGGCCGGATCTTTGCCTCGCTTGCGGTGGCGTGGCTACGCGTTCGATCCGAGTGTGAAAGTGCAGCGTTGGTGGGATTACCTAGTGCGAACCGTCGGCGCATGTTTCGTTCTATGCGTTGTACTATTGTCGTGTATTCGATGGGTCCGTGGCCTTCAGGCTGCAAGCCGGGCCATGCGTGCGCTCCAGGTTGGCATCCTGTTTCCGCTGGTGTTTTCTGGCACCCTGATCGCATTGTCGTGGGCGTTCAAGGAGATGGAGGAAGTGATGTTCTTCATGGTAGCGGACTTTTGGGCGCTGGCGTTGCTCATTACAGCGCTGCTTCTGTTGGCGGAGCCCGTTCGTGTTTGGCTGCGAGCGAGGTGTCGGGGTGGACCGGATTGGCGGATCCTTGGTGTGCGTACCGCCTTCTGTTCAATCTGCCTATTGGCCGTATTTGCACGGGCTTGGCGCATCGACTTTCAACCGTTGGATGATGACGAATACGCCTCGGTGCAAGCGGTATTGAGCATTGCGGACGATGGCACCCCGGCTTTTGAACCCGACGGAATTTTCTACACACGCAGTCCGCTCTATCATTATCTGACAGCGGCGGTTGTCAAAGTCTTCGGCGCCAACCTCTGGAGTCTGCGGCTACCATCCGTCTTTTTTGGGCTCTTGACCGTGGTGCTTGTGTACTACGCGGGGAGTCGGCTGTTGGGCAGTCGCACCTGTGGACTCGCGGCGATGCTACTGACGGCGATCCACCCCTTTGAAATCTTCACCGGGCATCTCGCACGGTTCTATCAGCAGCAACAGTTCTTCGCTCTCCTGACGGTGGTGCTCTTTGTGAAGGTCTTCGCGCAACGGGGTGGGCTACGCATGCAGTTGGCCCTCATCGCGAGTTACATGGGGGCGGTGCTCAGTCAGGAAATCAGCGTGGTCATGGGGCTGCAACTGCTGTTCGGTTTTGCATTCTTCATGCCGTTCCCGAAGCGCGCCGCTCTCTTCAAGCTTGCGCTGTTTGCCGGATGCATGCTGGCCCTGATGGTCGTCGATGTAGCCGCCTTCAAAATCCTGTGCTTGACCCGGACGGAGGGCGTCTCCCCGAGCACCGAAGCCACGATTCGCCCAAACTTCTACTACCCGTACAACTTCGTGGCCCTTCTGCTGGGGTACTCGCGAACCCACTTGTTCCTGAGTGTCTTCTGGCTTGTGAGTCTGTTGGACTCGATGCTCAAGGGCAGGCGCGAAGCTCTGGTTCTACACTTCACTTTGTTCTCCGGGATTGTGCTCACCAATGTCCTGGTCACCCACGTCAGCCTGCGCTATCAGTATTGGTTGATCCCCGTCTGGATCCTTCTGGGGGTGGATGGCATCAAGGCAACGGCCCTAAGGTTGTCCAACATCACCAAACGCTTTGGGGCGCGTACCGACGGTCGGGCGCCCGCATATGGCATGCTTTTGTTGGTAGGCGTCATGGCGAGTTGGGCCCCGTGGAGGATACCGGGATCCTATTCCAGCAAACTACTGGGAGATGGTACGGGGGCCTTCCGTTTCATCGCGAGCCACCTGCGGCCCGGTGATGCTGTTGCTGCTACGGAGCCGCATGCACACGCTGCGCTGATCGAAACGGGT
>JAESRM010000078.1 GCA_016764635.1 Planctomycetota bacterium | reverse complement strand
ATGTTCGGGCGGCAGGGCGAGTTCCCCGCGTACGAATTTAAGGTTGGCGAGCAGGTCCGCGTCGCGCGGCATGTGCTTGCGCGCGGCGGTGTACCAGGCGATGGCCTGCATGCTCTCGCCGGCGCGATAGGCCGCATTACCCAAGTTGTAGCAGAGCTGGCCCACTTGGCGCTCCTTCCCGGGCTGCCCTTCGAGCCCCTCCAAGGCGCCCAGCCAAAGGGCTTGAGCCTGCTTGTAGTCGCCCGTGCGGTAAACGGTGGCACCCGCGTCCGAGGCCTCGACTTCGGTGGAGCTTGCCAGAACGGGCACGCAAAGCGCCCATGCCATGAGAATCAACTGGATGAACTTCATGCTGCTACCTGCTTGGCGAAGGACTGCGCGGCTTTGAGGATACTGGACCTGTCGGGCGCTGACCCCGAATGGTAGGCCGCTTCGTCGAGGGCGCGCAGCACGTTTTTGAGGTCGGTGGCGGCTTCGAGCAGGTCCGGCGACTCCAGCTGCTTGGCCCAAACCAGCGGGTCGCGCCCCACCCAAGCCTCCGAATCCTCGCCGGTTTGCACGGCTAGGTAGTGGTACAAGGCCACGGCGCTTTGGCGTGCATCGCTGGCGCCCGAAAGCTCCTTGCGAAGTTTGCGGTCGGCCCGACGCAGCTTGCGACGCACCCGGGAATCGGGGTCACCATGCTTGCGCACTTGACCGCGCAGCAAAAGCCAACCGAGTACAGAGCCCAGCAGGCCGCCGAAGATCCACTTGGACCCCACCCCGGAGGAGGTGGCTTGTTCCGAGCTCCAGTCGTGGAGGTCGCGCAGGTCGAGTTTTTCGCCCTGCTCCTCCTCGCCGAATGCGCCGCCCAGGTCGAGCACTTCGGCCTCGGCCACGCGCAACGGCACGGGATCGGTCTCGATCAATTCGTAGGCTTCGGTCTCCGCGTTGAAAATCCACAGGGGGACCGAAGGCACTTGGGTGACCTCGCTGGAGAGCGGCACCAATTCGTAAACCACCCGGCGTTCCATGCCCAGGTGCGAATCGTCCTGGCCCAGAATGCGGAAGCCTTCGAACGCCGTCAGGCGTTTGAGGTCAGGCACGTCGAAGAATTCGATGTTGGCCATGCCCGTCCAGGTCACTTCCAATTGGATCGTTTCACCGGCGATCACGTCGCGCGCGTTCAAGCGGCGATCCGCCTTGAGCGTACCGACGGCCCCGCCCCACTCGAAGGGTCGGCCGGCCTCGGGGATCGGCAGCACCTCCACCTCGAAGGGTACGGCGGAGGCGAAATACTCGCGCATGCGGGGCCGGCGCAGCATGCCGCGGGACCCTTCCAATGCTTCGGCGAAGACCAACGTGCTCTGGGGGAATTCCAAGTCCGTGGAGCGCGTGGCGACCAGGRYGSSRCGKYYTTCGRMSRCGYGGNANAKCKCGNMMRSYGAYCTNNMSMSCGGTKWMKCCKGGSTNGNAAWRGSNYSYGCASSYKSYCGWWRWMRGGCAGCTCCTGGATCTTCTTGCCGCGCTGGGAGAAGCCCGGCCCTTCCACTTCCAAGACCCCACTCTGCGTGCCCCACCAGGGCAAACGCAAACTGGCTTGGGTCACTTGAAGGCGCTGCGCCCAGCCTAGGCGCAGTCGAACGGGGAATGGTTGGCCTTCAAAAACACGCTTGGGCACGTCGAGCACTTCGAGGAATCCGAGCTGCGCTCCCTCCATGTCCTTGACCACTTTCAGGGAAGACGGGGTCACGGGTATTTTGCGCGGTTTGCCATCCACTTCGATCACGATCGAAGGAATATCGAACTCCCCCACCCGGTCGGGCGTGAGGGAAACGGTCCAGCGCAGGGAGGATCGACTCACCATCACGCCACCCCGATATTCGGTAAAGCTGCTGCGCTGGGCAGGTCCGAGCGCCCCTACCTGCATGTCCTCGATCACGGGCAATTTGAGCACGCGTGCAGACTTTGCATTCTCAACCGTGATGCGCAACTGGATGGTCTCACCCAAGTTGGCCAAACCGGTGGAGAGGCTCGCTTTCACCGACACGGGGTTCTGGGCCAACGCCGGAGCCATCAAGGCCAAGGCGAAGATCCAAGCGATCGTGCGTTTCATTTTTTGCATGTATCGAAGCATTACCAATCCTTCTTGCCGCGTTTGCGTTGGCGACTCTCGACACGCTTGCGCATGTCCACGCCAGCGGCGTCATGTTTACTAGACTGCTCCAAAAGGCGCTTGATCTCCTCTTCGGTGAGATGACGCTCCTCCGGTTTCGCCTCGGGATCGTCTTCCGACTCGCCCTGTTTCTGACTCGATTCCTCGTCTTCGGATTCCTCCTGACGGTCCTCGGTCTGGCCCTGTTCCTTCGACTCGTCCTGTTCGGATTCCTCCTTGGATTCCTTTTGGGACTCGGATTCCTCCTCCTGCTCAGACTCCGCGCCTTTCTCGCCCGCGTCGTCTTTGTTCTCTTCCTCTTCGCCTTCGCCAGCGCTCGGATCGTCCTGGGCCTGGCCCTGCCCCTCGTCGCTCTTGCGCTCCTCTTCGATTTTGTCGAGCTCGTCCAGGCGGCGCATGACCCACTCCACATTGGCGCGCGTGTCCGGGGAACGCCAATCGAGTTTCAGGCGCTCGGTGAAAGTCCGCAGGGCGACCTTGTAGCTGGTGCGCGCCATGACCAAGTAGTCCGGCTCCTCTTCGTCGTCCGCCAGTTTTTTCTTGGCGGCCTGGAATCCGGGGCTCATGGCGCTGCGGGTGCGGCCGTGCACCTCGGGAATTTGATCGAACATGCCCTCGGCGGTTTTGAGGCTCTCGCAACCCAGGTTGTAGGTGGCGTCCAAACGCACGGGACCCGGCGCCAAGTAGATTGCGGTCTTGAACGAATTGCGAGCATCCACGCCCAAGCCTTCCTCGCTTTGCAAGCAACCCAGGGCGTAGTGCACGAGGGCTTGCTGCTCCGCGCTGCGAAGTTCAAATCCCAACCAGGGCAATAGCTCGCGCACCCAAGCAGAAGCGCGTGCACCCAAAAAACCAGTGTGCTGCTCCAACCAGAGTTGCGCCCGGTCGATGCTGCGCGGCTCCACCAGGGTCAACGCAAACTCGCCCGCCTTGGTGATGTCCTGATCTTCAAGAACCTGGCGCAGCTGCTGCTCGCTTTGGGCCAAGCTACCGGGGAAGGCGACGACCTCAGCGAAAATCTCTTCGGAGGCACCTACTGCATTTGCGGCAATAGGCTCCGGAGGCACGGGTAGCTGGTTCTGTGCACTCGCCAGCACGGGCGCCACCAACAGGCTGAATGCGATGAAAGTTAGAGTGCGTTTCTTCATGCCACGTCCTTCCCTTTTTCGTTACGGGTTACGAGGCCTAAAGCCTTGTTTGATTTTGAGCGCAGCCGTCCGGAAACACTCGCTTCCAAGGCCAAGAGGATCAAAGCCAACAAGAGGGGCCATTGGAAGCGATCGGATTCCACGCGCTCGAAGCCCTGCTCATATTGGCGTCCTTGCAGACGCGAAAAGCCGCGCTTGTAGAGTTGCTCCAGCGGCAACACCGTGCCATAGGCTTGAATGTACAGGCCGCCCGTGGTTTCGGCGATGCGATCTAAGGTCAGCGCTTGCAGCCTTGAGACCACGTCGAGCCCATCCTCGTCCCGGGTCCAACCGCCGCCTTCCGCGGGCACTTTCGCGCCGCCTTCGGTTCCCATGCCCAGCACGTAGATGCGGATTCCGCGCTCTGCGGCCTCCTGGGCAGCGACCTGACCTTCACCTGTCAAGTCCTCAYCGTCGGTCACCAAAACAATGGCCTCATGGGCACCGTTGCGACCGTCGAACAGCTTAAGGGCCGCCCGCAAGGCGCCGCCCAAGTCCGTGCCGCCGCGCCGGTTGTCGTCGGGGCTCAAGCTATCCAAGAACCACCCCACGGTTTTCGTATCGCGGGTCAGCGGCGCCACTTGGCGCACATCCCCGGAGAATGCGATCAAGGCGAGTCGATCCCCCTTGAGCACGTCCATTAGCCCGGTGATCTCCTTCTTAGCCTCATCCAAACGATCCTGGCCCACATCCTGGGCCAGCATAGAACGCGAAGTATCCAAGCAAACGACGATGTCGATGCCGCGCCGGGGCACCGGCATGAGCACCGATCCGCGTTGGGGACCGAGGAAGGCGATGGCCATGAGCACCAGCGCCAAACCACCCGTCCACAACTGCCGACGGGCCACGCCCATGCGGTTGCCCGCCATGCGCGCCTTCCATTGGGCGGGGTGAATCACGGCGCGCAGCTTGGCCGCTGAAGAGCGGCCCGCGACAACGCTGACAACGATCACGACCAGAACCAAAAGCAACAGGGGCCAGGCGCCCAAACGCGCCCAATTCATTCCAAGCAAAGCTAGCACGGCAACCTCCTGGCCCAGGTGTGGCGGGACAGCATGGACAGGGCGGCGAACAGCATGGCTGCCAGCAGGAAGCCCGGATAGCGCTCGTAGTTTTCCGCGAAGTGGGTCTCGGTGCGCGCCGTGCGCTCCAAGTCCTCGATGGTCTGATAGGCCGCTTCCAATTGCTGCTCGTCCTCCGCGTGAAAGAACAGCCCGCCGGTCAATTCGGCGATGGCGGGCAGGWMKCCCACNMTCNSGMMKTRRYGCRMGRRGCKCSGMWYWGRCCNKCGTSKRATCARGTNSKTGRGNRSCYAYWTANGAGAGTGTAAATACGCACGCCCTTAGAGGCCGCGATGATCGCAGCCTGGCGTGGGTGCATGGCTGTGTCGGACCGCTGATAAACGGTTTCGCGACCGTCGGTGAGCAAGACGATGATGCGCGAGGCGGCGTCGCTGTTGTCCAAGACCGCTGTGGCCTTGGCCAAAGCCACGCCAATGCCCGTGCCGTCCAAGTCGCGCATGTACTCCACGTCCAAGTCCTTGAGCACGCCTTGCACCGCATCCGCATCCAGCGTGAAAGGGCACAGCAATTCGGTATAGAACGCAAAACCGAAGATGGCCACGCTGTCGCTGGCCCCGTCCCGGTCGGTCATGCGCCGCTTGGCGAATTCCGCCACCACGCGCCGCGCCATGTCGAAGCGCCGCTCGGTGCCGTCGCCGGTGGGCTCCTCCATAGAGGAGGAACGGTCGATCAAAAGCGCGATGTCCACACCCTCGCTGCTGCCTTCGAAACGGTCTTCACCGGCCAAGGGTCGGGCCAGGGCTAGAATGCCAGCGCACATGGCCAAAGCACTGAAGAGCGGCACAGCAAACGACCACTTCTGAGCATTGGAGCGTTGCAATTGGGTCAGGGTGGCCGGGGCGGAAAGCGCCGCGGCTCGCCGGGTGGAGGCKCCCCAAAGCACAATGAACGGAACCAGAATCAACAGGTACAGGAACGCGGGATCGGCGAAGGAGAACCCCTGCCAAACATCCCATGAACCCGAAGCAGCGCTGCGCTGCGCGACGATGGCGAGGCTATTCATTCGAAGCCTCCTCGCCAGTTGAGAGTGTCAAAGGCTCAATCGTCGTGGCCAAGCTGCGAACACGCTCCGCCAAGGATTCCAGGGTCAAGCGACCCGGGAGGGACTCCTGATATTTCAGTTGTTCCAATTCGCCGAGCACGGCTTTCAGCTCGGACCAGGGGAACGTTTGGGAGCCGGAGACACCTTGCCCCTGCTGCAACCAATCCGCGTCGGTCAAAGCCCCCAAGTTCAGGCCCAGTTTGCCGTCCACTCCCTGCCGAAGGTCCCGGTGCCAATCGAAGAGGCCCTGGCGCGCCACGTCACCGTTCTCGGAAACCTGCACGCCTTGCAACCCCTTCCATACCTGGGTCGCTTCGGTTGTTTGCTCGGTGGATCGTCCCCCGCGTCGACGCATCCAAAGCACGCACGCCAAGATCGCGACCAAACCGCAACCGAGCCAAAGCCCACCATGCCCCGAAGGCTGCGCTTCAATGGGCCGGATCGGTGCCGAAGGGCGCGGAGCGTCCTCGCCCTCCTCCAATTCACCCAGGACTTCCAAGCTGTCGAGTTGCACGTGCAAAGGCGCGCCGCGCTTCAAAGTCAGCGGATAATCTGCGGGCGTTCGGTTGCCCGGGCGCAGTGAAAGATAGGTCCACTCGACCTCGCTGAGCACCGCGTCGCCACCCAATTCCGTATGCCGAAAAACGGGTCCGCTCAACAAGACCCAGCCCTCATTTTTGCGGAGCGGGGCTTTCAGGTTTTCGGGAAGACCGTCCGCGCCACCGTGCTGAACCGACAAGGTCCAAACCACGGGCTGGCCAATGTGGACCTGGACGGGCACAGCTTTCAAACTGGCCTGGCCTTCGATCAGCACCACTGCCGGTTGGTCTGCAGGGTCTTGAGTTTTTTTGTTTGGATACATCACCGGCCTCGTCCCCCACGTTCCGTGCGCCGACGACGGAAGAATTCCAGTACGGGATCAACCAAATCGCCACCCGTGTCCACTTCGAC
>JAESRM010000077.1 GCA_016764635.1 Planctomycetota bacterium | reverse complement strand
CTGATGTGCAGGTCTCCGCGACGCACGGGGGCACCTTGAATCGATTCGACCGTGTCGGAGGCGAAGAGCTTGGAGCCCAATTCGAAGTGCACCGCCGCATAGACGGAGCCTGCGATCAGGGAGAGTAGGATGAGGGAGGGAACTACCTTACTGTTGCGCTTGGTCATCGTTGGCATCCTGTGTGGAGGGAGTGTTCGTGGGGAGGGTTTCTTGCAGGTGGATACCGGTTTCATCGACGCGTAGGAGCTCGAGGGTAAGCTGCAGGTCCAAACGCGCCAGGGTGAAATCGATCAGTGCCGAGGTGGCGGAGTTGCTGGCCTCGAGTAGGGACTCGCGGGCTTCGAGCAGGTCTCGTGTGCTGGATCTGCCGGCTTGCAAGGAGAGGTCTGCGCTGCGAACGCGCCGGTTGGCGAGTTCTAAGGCGCCCTGTTGGATCGTGTAACGTTCGCGCGCGTTGCGCGTGCGGCGCAGGGCTTCACGCACGTCCAGGTTGACCTGGTCGAGGAAGCGATCGTGGTTGCGAGTCGCTACGCTGAGGCTGATTTCGGCCCGGCGGAAGGCGTTGCGCTCGGGCAGGTTGTCCCAGGCGGGGTCCAGGTTGAGGCCGGCGCTCCAGGAGGTGTCGCTGAAAGAGTGGCGCAGGGGTTGACCGTCCTTGGAGCTGGAACTGGCGATGATGGCGAGTCCTAGACCCGGTCGCAGGTTGTCCGCGGCGATCACCAGATTGCGTCCCGTGTCCTCGAGCCGGTCGCCGGAGGTTTGCACGTCCAAACGGTTGCCGAGGGCCAGCCCTAGGGCGGAGGCTTCGGTCAAGGCATCCAGTAGGGGCGCCACATCGGTCAGGCGTTCGAACTCTTCATGGTCCAGTTCGATCTCCAAACCGGGCGGCAGTCCGAGGAACAGTTTGAAGTCGTCCAATTGGCGTTCGAAGTCGCCGCGCAGTTCGACCAAGCGGCTCGTGGAGCGCAATTCGTCCTGGTAGGCCTGGTCCGATTGAATGTCGGACAGCTTGCCAGCTTCGGCCAGTCGTTCGTTTCGCACGCGCAGGGTGCGTAGGTTTTCCAGGTTGCGTTCCTGGTTTTCGAGTTGGTCGATGGCCTGCAAGACCCCGTAGACGCGGCGAGCCACGGACACGGAGAAGGTGCGGCGGAAGCGCTCGTAGCTGCGAACTTGGTAGACCAGGGAACGCTCGGATTGGGTGAGCGATTCCATGGTGATCTCAGCGCCGGCGGCTCGCATGAGCGGCTGGGAGATGCTCAAGGAAATGTCGGTCACCGCGTCCCATCCGTCCCCGGTGGAGACGAAGCGGAAGAGGCTCGAACCGATGCCTAGCACGATGTTGGCGCCACTTCCGAGCAGTTTGGAGAGCTGAAAGTCGCCGCTGGTGCTGGCCGATGCGGAGTCCTTGCCCACGCCGGAAATGGAGGATCCGCCCGAGGTCTCGGAGCGCACGCCGTAGCGCCAGCGTTCCTGGGTCAGCCCGAGCGCGGAGAAGTACAGGGACTCCTTTTGCTCCAGATAGCTGAGGTTGGACTCGGAGGCTATGACCAGGCAGTCGAAGATGCTCAACGGGCCGAGGTAGGTCGTTTCTCCGCTGAGCGCCAGGGAGCGTGTGCTGCCTTCGGCGGTGCCTAACTCAAAGGGGTCGTCGGCTTCGAAGAGGGCCGTACGCCGTTCTGCTATGAGAGCGTAGGTTTCTTCGTCCGCTTCTTGGGAGTGCTTGGCGGGAGATTTGCATGCGCCGAGGAGCAGCAAGAGCRCAGGCACAATGGGGGCGAGGGAATGCAATCGAATGGGAAGGCTTGGGCAGTGAAAAGGGGTCGGAGCGACGACTTGTCAGCGGGCGTGATTGTACAGGCAAGGCCTTCGAACGGCTCCTATTCCCAYTTTCGACGGGGAACATACATCAAGTCTTACCCGCGGCTTGCCTTTTAGGCTTTGCCGGAGGCCTGGCGTTTGATGTTTGGCAGACGCGCCTCGAAATGGGCTCCGCCGTGTTCGGAATCCGAAACGCTCAGTTTTCCGCCTTGGGAAACGACAGCTTCGCGGGAGAGGGCCAAGCCCAGTCCAAAGCCTGCACGGGCCCCGGGGCGGTCTTGTCCGCGCTGGAAGGGCTCGAAGATGCGCGAGCGATTTTCGGGAAGCACTCCGGGTCCTTGATCGGCCACGAAGAGAGTGATCTCGCCGTTCTGTCCGGTGGCTGAGACATGGATGACGCCACCGGCCGGTGAGTAAGAGATGGCGTTGCCGACCAGGTTGCGCACCATGAGCAGTAGGGCTTCACGGTCTCCGGTCATGCCCAGATCTCCGGTCAGGGTGACTTTGATTTCAATTTCCCGTCGTTCGGCACGCACGAATTCCCGGGGTAGACGAAGTTCGATCTCCTTGCCGAGGTCGAAAGCTTCCTTGGAATTGGAGGCTTGGTTGCTCGCATGAGCACAGAGCGTCACCAGGTTGTCGATTTCGCGGGCCAGGTCCTGGATCTCCTCCGAGTGACTCTCAAGCACGTCCTTGTATTCGGCGGTTGTGCGGTCCCGCATGAGCAGGACYTCRGTTTCGCCYAGTAGGTTTTGAATCGGGGAGCGTAGTTCGTGGGCGACACCRGCGATCAAAAGGCTGTTGCGTTCCTGCTCTTCGCGGGCCTTGGAAAGGGCTCCTGTGAGGGCATCGGCCACCCGTTGAATTTCAATTGGYGGRTTTTCGCCKGAYAGAAGATCCGAGGCKCCAGGCTKCGAAGMTTCGTGGATGCCRCTTGCGATCCGAGCCAGTTGGCGCGCTGTGCGTCCTGCGAAAATTCGCCCACCTAAGAGGCCGATCAGGGCAGTGATCAGCAGGATCGCCCCGGCGATGGTGCCGTAGCGTTTCAAGGGGAGCAGTCGACCCCGCCCATCCACAAGCACGCCCAGGTGCAACGGGTTCTCGGGATCCGCCGTGCGGTAGCCGGCAAATTCGACTTCTTGCCAGCGCAGCCAGCGGTCTTTGGGTTGGGAACCGATCGGGGGCAGCAGGGATGGGTTGCCGAATTCACCCCACACGAACTCGGTCTTGGGATCCCAAAGGCGCCATGCAATACCCACGTCGGGGTGGGCTTCCACCATTTCCTTCACCTCATCCTCCATGGCTTCCTTGGAAAGGTCCCGTCCACGGAAGATGGCTAGCAGCTCATCGGTTTCCTCACGAACCAGCGCGTCAAACTCGCGGGTTGTCGCGCCGAGCACAAACCAAGTGGCCGTGACTCCAATGAGGGAGACCAGTGAAACCGTCAAAGCCGCCACCCAGAAAGTGATGCGATTCTTGAGGGACCAGCGCCGACTCATAGGGTGGAACTTTCGACGGGGGCCATGCGATATCCCTCACCGGTGACGGTTTCGATGCGCTCGGGTCCACTGACGGAGAGGCGCTTGCGCAGGCGGGCTACACCCACTTCCACCACGTTCGTGCCGGGATCGAAGTTGAAGCCCCAGACGTCGGCCAGCAGTTGCGTCTTGTTGATTACATTGCCGCCAGCGCCCATTAAAGCGCGTAATAGGGCGAATTCCTTTGGGCTGAGCTCTAGCCGGCGATCCCCATGCTCCACCCGGTTTTCCAGGTTGTCGAGGCTCAGTACGCCCCAACTGAAAGTGGTCGAGGCCGGTCGCCGSCGCATGACGACTTGGATGCGAGCTAGCAACTCGCGGAATTCRAACGGYTTGATGATGTAATCATCCGCGCCCATTTCGAGCCCGCGGACACGYTCGTCYACTTGGCTGCGCGCTGTTAGGAAAATRACMGGRGTGACGCTGTCGGTSGAGCGCARYTCTTTCAGGACTTGCCAGCCTTCACCRTCGGGCAGCATGACATCCAATAGGATTAGGTCCGGYGGKGATTGRCCYTGCAGRCCTTCGATGGCYTGMGCCACWGTGCAAGCTTCGGAGCAGCTGTAGTCCTGCTCCTCTAGCCCACGCCTRAGGAATCCGCGTAGTTTGGGGTCGTCGTCGACWATGAGTATCTCCACTCCGACATATTACTGTGTTGTATCGGGGAATTACCTGGATGTAATGGCCGTTGGCGAACGGATTTGCAAATCATTGTCGATAGGGGACCCMATGCGGATGTTTGACACSGYTGTTCCCGAATCTTGAATATGAAGAAAGGCAATTGGAAGCTGTGGGCCTGTTTGGCCCTGTTGGGTATGGGSTCRTCGTGCAACACGGTCGAGTTCTACGAGAARGGCAAGCTGGGYACCGCGGTCATGGGCATGTCCCAGGATCCKGGATTGACCCACTTTCAYCAGAAGGTCATGTACTCGATYGAGGGYGCWGCRGGCGGAATYGGCGCTGCAGCTGGCGGAGGTTGCGGGTGCTACTAAAACWATKGCTGCTGCTMGGGAGTTTGGTTTTGGCACCCCTRGCGARTGCCCAGGAGTCGMAAACTGGCGAGCCTGAGACCYTGTACGGGGGTTCCAAYRCCTTTGGCGAGTCCCACGGAGACATCGGAACGGGKTACTGGTCCCTGCGACTTGGTTTCTACGACAAGGAYGACTCCGGMGAAGGAAACCCYTTTGTGGATGAGTCYGTGACCGTCATTGAGCCTGTGATCACTTACGATTATCAGGCTTCCAAGGACTTCGGCTACCACATCCAGCTGACCTACGACAACGTGTCGAGCGCATCCATCGAGCGCATTTCGAATGTGGCTGGAACGGAAGAATCCGGCGCCAGTGGCGACAACTACGTGGGTTTAGACGCTTCCTTCCGGCACCGGCTTTCGGATCGTACGAACTTGAATTGGCATGCCGCGGCGGCTTTTGAGTACGACTACTTCTCCGTCGGTTTAGGCGGTGGGTTGTCCCGCACGCTCGAGCCCCAGGACGCCGTGATCTCGGCCAACCTGAATGCTTACTTCGACTCGATTAAGGTCATCCGTTGGGACGGTCTTTCAGATCCTGACGATGACCGGACCTCTATCACGGGCAGTTTGTCCTGGTACCAGGTCATCAATCCGACCACCCACGGTGAGTTTGGTTTGGCGCTGACTTCGCAGAGCGGCTTCCTTGGTACGTCGATCAACGCGGTGGTGGTTGAGAACCCGGCCGATGCACCCAACCCGAACCTGGCCAACAATGCCCGGGGAACCGAATGGGATGAAGTCCTGCCCGACTCGCGAACTCGCATCGCTTTTTACGGTTCGGTTCGTCACGCACTGAGTGAAACCAGGGCTGTCGAATTCGGCGGACGTTTCTATACCGACGACTGGGGCATCACCGCCTTTGACTTCTCACCGAAGTACATTCATCAGTTTGAGAGTGGAATGCTTTGGGATGTGCGCTATCGCTACTACACCCAGTCGGAAGCCGACGCCTATGGCGAGAGTTTTACCGTCGACCCGGTGGCCGGCGAAGAACGCACACAGGACTCCGAGTTGGCTGATTTCGATTCCCACCTGATCGGTACCCATGTCCAGTGGGGCAAGGGCGATCGCTGGGACTTCGGCCTCGACTACCTCTCCCGATCCGACAACCTCGATCACATGTTCTTCAGCTTTGGCTGGAAGAGGAGTTTCTAAACCATGCTGCGCAATATACTGATTGGCCTAACGGCCCTCCTGGTGGTGGCCTCTTGCAAGTCTGCAAGTACGGCTTCCAACGGGGAGTTGACCCCCATGGCGATAACGCAGGTTTTGCAGACCTCTGGCCAAAGCAATGGTGCGGATGTTGCAAAGGCGCTTAACGCCAACAAACCTCTCCTACTTGTCTTCTGGCAATCGTGGTGAGGCGGCTGCGTGGCTGAGGCACCTATGGTGCAGCAGGCACACCGCAAGTTTGCGGATCGCTTGAGTATTGTCGGAGTGGTTTCTGGACCCGACGAGAGCGTGAACAAGTTCAAGCTCGACAAGGTCATCACCGATCTTGGTTTGACCTACCCCCAGGTGCGGGACCGCGATCTCTCGCTGACCCACCTGTTCGAAGTAAAAGGTACGCCCGACGTGGTATTGCTCAATGCCAAGCGTGAGGTCGTTTACCGTGGACACAACCTGCCAGAATCCCTCGAGCTTTTCCTCTAGTAGGAAGAGGTCTTGGAGATTCACCCTCCCCCTTCGCATCAGTCATGGATGTGGCGGGGCCTTTTTTTCCGTATGCCCGGTTAGCTCCAGGGCGGTTGGACGCGGGCCAAGTGACATGGGCGGTATAGACACGTTACAGTAGGTCGATCATGTCCACACCCTCGCTACCATTGTTGTTTTGCGCGGTCCTGTTCGCGTCCCAGGAAGCATCACCCATTCCTCTCCAGGCGGAGGAGTCAGCTAAAGTTGAACTCCATAAGCGAAACTTAGGAGTCATGGGGACGGACCTTGAAATCAAGGTGATCGATGTGGACACCGACAAGGCGGAGAAGGCGTTGGATGCTGCTATTGCCGAGATACAGCGGGTTGAAGACATGATGACCACATGGCGGGA